>NZ_JBHTRF010000062.1:0-52113 GCF_042796115.1 Kitasatospora sp. NPDC056446
CCAAAAACCCCCCCCCCTTTGGCCCCTCTTCTTATTTTTTAAAATCCCCATCCTACCTCCCCCCCCCGGCGGGGTTTTTGGCCGGGGGGTGCCGCCCCCCGCCCCCCCCCCCCACCCCCCGCGCCGGGGTGTGCCGGGGTGGTTCAGATGCCCGGGGTGGGGCCCGCAGGGGAGGAGAGGGCGAGTTCGCACCAGGTGGTCTTGCCGATGTGGCCCTCGCCGCGCGGGTGGGCGCCCCAGGAGGTGGCGAGGGCTTCGACGAGTTCGAGGCCCCGGCCGGACTCGTCGTCGGGGGCGGCCTGGCGCAGGACCGGAAGTTCGGAGTT
The DNA here is from genome assembly GCF_042796115.1 of Kitasatospora sp. NPDC056446. Taxonomy (NCBI): domain Bacteria; kingdom Bacillati; phylum Actinomycetota; class Actinomycetes; order Kitasatosporales; family Streptomycetaceae; genus Kitasatospora; species Kitasatospora sp. NPDC056446. The sequence goes on from NZ_JBHTRF010000062.1 coordinate 327, forward strand.
CGCGTCCGAGACCTCGATGCGGAGCAAGGAGGGGGTGCGGAGGAGGACACGGACGCCGATCATCCGGTCACGCGGGCCACGGGCGTGCCGGCAGGCGTTGGTGACGAGTTCGCTGAGGAGGATCAGCCCGGTCTCGGCGGAGTCGACGGGCACGTCCCACTCGAACGCCTTCCGGATGAAGCGCAGACGCGCACGGCCCGCACTGCGGGGGAGGCGGGGGAACATCCACTCGACGACATTGGCGGGCTGAGTGAGCATCAGAGTCCCTCGGGAGTGTACGGACGGCTTCACTCGCAAGGGCCGAGTTGAGCCATTTCACCCTTCAAGGGTCGGCAGGCGGACATACGCTCGGCAAGTAACACCACAGGTACAGCGCGAGCTTGACCGCCCTGCAACCAGGGGCCGGGAGGGGTGCCAGACAATGAGCACGGCGAAGGAAAACCCGATGTCGTGGAAGTACTGCGGCGATCAGCTCAAGCGGTGGCGCGCCCAGGCGGGAGTGACACGGGAGCAGTTGAGCCAGGCCGCCTGCTACGACATCGAGAGCGTGCGCTCGATGGAAGCGGGGAGGCGGCGACCGTCGCTCAAGGTGCTTCAGGCGGCAGATGAGTTGTGTGATGCGAAGGGGATGTTGGTGGCGGCCCACCCGTACCTGGTGCCGGAGCCAGCGCCCACACGCAGCGATGTCTTCTTCGATATCGAGAAGGAGGCGGTCGCCTGTTACTTCTATGAGGCCCTTCACATTCCGGGCTTGCTGCAGACCGAGGACTATGCCAGGACGATTCTCAGTCGCCACATGCCTCCCGTGGACAGCGCCATCGCGGAAAAACACGTGGCAATCCGCCTCAAGCGGCAAGAGAGGCTCAAGGAGCCCGAGGTGCTGTTCAGCTTCACGATCTACGAAGCGGCCCTCCACACCTCCATCGGCGGCAGGGAGGTCATGAAGGAGCAGCTTCAACGGCTGCTTGAGTTCGAGAACTCATTCAGCCTCCCGATTCAGATCGTACCTACCGGGCAGGTACTCCCTTCCGGACTCGCGGGATCGCTCACCATCCTCGAAACCATCGACAATGAGCAGTATGCGTATGTTGAGACGCACGGGACGAACGCACTTCACTCCGAGCCGCGACTCGTAGGCAAACTCAGCCGACGTCACGCGATGATCCGCGCGCAGGCCCTGAACGTGCGGGATTCAGCACAGCTCATCCGAAAGACACTGCAACACCTATGAGCACCACCATGCCGTGGTTCCGCTCCAGCTAGGCACAACTGACGGCGGCGAGTGCGTCGAGACCCAAGGACAGGACCGGCCCGACCCTCACTTTCTCCCCCGCCGCCTGGTCGGCCTTCCTCGCCCTGGCGACCGAAGCTCAAGCCGCCAAGGCCGAGTGACCCTTTGGTCGAATGGGTGGGAAACCACCTTCCAACCACCCCCGTACACAGCAGATATGACTTATCGTCACCGCTTCGCGACGGCCGGTTCCCCCGTGTAGCGTGCCCATCAACGAAACAACCCCCGCCGGTGCTCCAACACCGAACGGGGGTCTGACCGGCACGATCGAAACGCGAGTTCGACCCTGTGGCTACCCACGACTCTACCGCCGCCATGGCCTCTCCCGGATACGGCAAGCAGTCCGCCCCCGGGCAACTTCCTCCGGCCGCCGACGACTTCGGCCACCTCCCGGCCCGCGAGGCGTACCTCGCCAGCCTGATCAACAACCTCCCCGACGGCGCCGCGATGGACGTCAAGACCCTCGCCGCCTACCAGCCCCTCTTCGGGCAGATGGCCGTCCGGACAGCCCTCAACAGGCTCTCCGCCGCAGGTCACCTGCGTCGCGTCCGGGAGCGCGTGAACGCCGAGCGCCCCCAGTGGGTGTTCCGCACCTACTTCTCCCGGACGCCGCGCGGCGACGGCTGGTGGAACTACTTCCTCGCCACCGGGGAGGCCCCGGGAGCGTCAACGGATTCGTCACCGGACCCCCCGGAAGAGCGAAGCGCCACCGCGCTCCCCGAGACCGCGCCCCCCGCGCCGCCCGCCACATCGCCCGCGTCGCCCACATCGCCCGCCTACGCCGCCCTCGCCAGCCTGGGCCTCGCGGACGCCCGGCTCTCCCTCTCCGCCGCCGACTGCGAAGCCCTCGCGCCGCTCGCCGCCGAGTGGCTGGCCCGGGGCTCCACCCCGGCCATCTTCACGGCGGCCCTCACCGCGGGCCTTCCGACGCCGGTCCACAGCCCGGCGGCCTTCACCCGCCGCCGCCTGCTCGACAAGATGCCCCCGGTGCGCCCGCGCCCCGACCCGCCGGCCGTCCGCATCCCCGAGTGCACCGGCTGTCGCACCCCGTGCCGCCCGCACGCCCTTCTCGGCGGCCTCTGCCGCGCCTGTCGCAGCACCCGTGCGCCCGCTCCCCCGCCGCCCCGCCCCGGCGGCCTCTCCGCCGCCGCCGTCCGCCGCCACGCCGCCCGGGTCCGCCAGGCCATGGGTGCGGGCGCAGTGCCGCGATCATGAATATTCACAGGCAGCGGCGTTAACCTATGCAAAATCCAAAGGTGAAGTAGGTTACAAACCTTGGATTCCCAGCCATCCGGTTTGCCCACATGCTGAGATCCGTGCGATAGTCAAGACATCGAGAACTTCGGCGGGCCCGACCTGGCACTGCCGACGCCCATCGCGCGGCACGCACCCCCTTGGCCGCCGCGATGACTTGCACGGGCCCCCAGCCGCCGGACCACGGCGATTCCGGGGGCCCTGCGTGTTTTCCGGACCGGAACAGCCCGGCAGCCGCTCAGTGCCGCTCGCGCACCTTGAGCTCGAACCAGACGCCCTTGCCGCGCGGCAGCAGGTCCGCGCCCCAGCGGTCGGACAGGTCGTCGACGATCTTCAGTCCGCGTCCGCGCTCGTTCACCGGCTTGGACTCGGCCATGATCATGCAGGGCAGCGCCCGGGAGGAGTCGCGGACCTCGACCCGCAGCCAGCCCGGCTTGCGGCTGACATGCAGACCGATGGTGCGCCCGGCGGCGTGCCGCACCGCGTTGGCCACCAGCTCGCTGGTGAGCAACTCACCGGCCTCCAGGAGCTGATGGAGCTCCCAGGACTCCAGGACGGAGAGCACCAGCCGGCGGGCCACCGGGCCCGACGCCGGCCGGGACGGCAGCCGTACCTCGTTCGGCGAGGACTGGTCGCACAGTCTGCCGCAATACATCTCCTCCAGTTCCTCGGAGCTGAGCCGCTCCAGCGCCGAGAGCGATCCCTGGACGTCGATCCAGGACGCCTCGGCGACCGTTCCGGCCCCGGGAACTGATGACTGATCTGCTTCGCCCCAACCCGCCATGCGGACCATCATTGCGGAACGCAAGCGGCCGCGTACGGACAATGAACAAACGATCTCACGCGAGTCGGCATATGCCGGACGCAACCGGGGCCGACCCGGACCGACGTACGTCAAGCCCGAGTTGACCCCGACCCCGTCCCACCGGCCGACCGGCGGGCGCCGGCCGGTCGGCTACCGGCCGCCTACCAGGTGCCCCACGGCAGGTTCCAGCCGCTCAGCCCGTTCGACGGGTCGAGCGTCTCCTTCTTCGTCGAGTTCTTCACGACGACCACGTCGCCGACCATCGAGTCCTCGTAGAACTTCCCCATCGAGGTGGAGTCCCCGCCGCCCTTGACGTCCTTGAGGCCGACGCAGCCGTGGCTGACGTTGTCCTCGCCGAAGGCGTTGCTCCAGTAGTTGCCGTGCACGTACGTCCCGCTGTCGGTGAGCCGGATCGAGTGCGGCACCTGGAGGTCGTACGGCGCGCCGGTCATCCCGGGCAGGGTGCTGGACTGCATCCGCACCACGCCCTCCTTGGCCATGACGACCATGGTGCCGTTCCAGGTGGCGTGTTCGGGCGAGCCGGCGGTGATGTCGATGTCACTCGACTGCCCGGCCGCGGCCACCGTCATCCGGTGCGCGGCGGCGTCAACCGTCGAGATCCGGGATCGCCCGATCGTGAAGGGCTCGTCCCGGTCCCCGCCGTACACCCCGGGGGCGATCTCCACGCTCTTGAGGCGGTAGTGCACGACCACCTTGGTGCCGGGCGTCCAGTACTGCTCCGGGCGGAAGTCCAGCCGGCGGTCGCCGAACCAGTGGCCCTTCACCGCGGTGCCGTTGTCGGTCTGGAAGGTGATCCCCCGCAGGACCTCGTCCTTGTTCTTGACGTCCTTGCTGAAGTTCACCGAGACGATCATGCCGACGCCGTACGTGGCGTCGTTGTCCACGTTGTCGGAGGCCTTGGCGAGCGCCGTCGGGGTCAGCGTGGTGAAGCTGCTGTCCGCCGTGGCGACCGCGCCGTCGGCGTCCGCCGCCATCGCGCTGACCTGGTAGGCCGAACCCACCGCCAGGGCCTCCGCGGGCGTCCAGGAGGCGCCGTCGGCGGAGATCGTGCCCGGGACCTCCTTGCCGGCCTTGTCACTCACCTTCACGGTGGTGAGCTTGCCGCCCGTCGCACCGACCTTGAGCGCGTTCGGCGCGACGTCCACCGAGCCGGCCTTCGGCTCGATGCTCACCGCGGCCCTGGAGACCTTGGGCACCGAGGCGGTGGGCGCCGCCGCAGGCGCGGAACCGGCCGCGCCGGCCCCCAGGTCGGCCTTGGCCGCGCTGCCGCCACCACCGCCGCCACCGCCACCGCAGGCGGCCGTCAGCGCCATCGCCCCGCCGACCAGGCCGGCGGTCACCACCCTGCGTATCGACCTCAACGTCGATTCCTCCCTCTGGACTCCCCGTACTCCCCGCGGACCTGCGACGGCCCCGGCCGGGTTCACACACCCGGCCACCGGAAAGGTTGCGCCATGCACGGGACTTCACGCCCCGGAAACCCGAGCGGCCCGACCCCATCGGGTGAGGACCGGACCGCTCGACGAGAACTCACCGGAGCGCCCGGACCCGCCGGGCCGCCCTCCGGGTGGGGCCTACCAGGAGGCCCAGTCCACGTTCCAGCCGCCGAGCCCGTTCGAGGGCGCGACGGTCTTCTCCTTGCTGTTCACGATCTTGATGACGTCGCCGACCATCGAGTCGTTGAAGAACTTGCCCGCCACCGAGGTGTCGCTGCCGCCCTTCACGTCCTGCATCGACACGCAGCCGTGGCTGGCGTTGGTCTTGCCGAAGGGGCTGGCCCAGTAGTTGCCGTGCACGAAGGTGCCGGAGGTGGTCAGCCGCATCGCGTGCGGCACGTCCTGGATGTCGTACTCGCCGCCGAGACCGACGGTCTGCGAGTTCATCCGGGTGACCTTCTCCTTGGACATGACCACCATCGTCCCGCCCCAGGACGGCGTGGCGTCCGCGCCCAGGGTGACCGGCACCGTGGTGCTCTGGCCGCCCCGGTCGATCGTCATCTGGTGCGACTTGGCGTCGGCGGTGGCGATCTGCGAACGGCCGATGGTGAACGGCTCGTCCTTGTCCACGTCGCCGTAGACGCCGGGGGCGACCTCGACGTTCTTCAGCCGGTACTTGATGGTCACCTTGGTGTTGGGCGCCCAGTACTGCTCCGGGCGGAAGTCCACCCGGTTGTCGCCGAACCAGTGGCCCTTCACCACGGTGCCGTTGCCGGTGTCGAAGGTGATGCCCTTGAGGACGGCTTCCTTGTTCTTCACGGCCTTGTTGAAGTTCACCGAGACGATCATGCCGACGCCGTAGGTGGCGCCGTCGCTGATGTTGTCGTTGGTGGAGACCTTCTTCTCCGGCGTCAGCGTGGTGAACGACGTGGTCGACGCGGTCACCAGGCCCGCACCGTCCTTGGCCTGCGCGTTCACCTTGTACGCCATGCCCACGGCGAGCGCCGCCGCGGGCTTCCAGCCGCTGCCGTCCGCGCTGATCGCGCCCTCGACCGGCTTCCCGTCCTTGTCCGTCACCTCGACCGTGGTGAGCTTGCCGTTGGAGACGGACACCTGCAGCCCGTTCGGCTGGACGTCCTGGGCCCCGTCCTTCGGCTCCACGGCGAGCACCGCGGCCGAGGCCTTCGGCGTCGCCGAACCGCCCGCGTCCGCCGAGGCCGGCGCACTGGCCGAACTGTCCCCACCGGCGGCCGCGGTACCGCCGGAACCGCCGGGCTTGTCGTCGTTGCAGGCCGCGGTGAGCAGCAGCACCCCACCCATGACCAGCGCCATCGCACCCCGGCGCCCGTAGCGGTTCGCGGTGCGTATCGCGGCGTCGGCCGTCTTCCCCGTCATCACGGTGTCTCCCCTCCCGTTATCCACCCTCTTGACGCATCGAACGCCCCGATGAGTTGCACCGGGCGCCGATCTTTCGCGCCGGGCGGTGGACGCGCCGGAGCAGGATAACCGGGCCGTCCTGAAGAGCTCACAGGGGTACCGGGTGAAGCCGGGGTGAACCGGGCGTGAAGCCCCGCCGGGGAGCCTGCGAAGGGCCGCGCCCGCCCGGGCCCGACCCTTCTGCAACGAGCTTCAGCGCAGGGCGCTCCCGGCGACCCACTGCTCCCAGGCCATGTTCCAGCCGTTGAGCCCGTTCTGCGGCGGCACCACGTCCCCGGCCGCGGCCCTGACCTCCAGCACGTCCCCCGGGACGGTGTGCTCGAACAGCCAGCCCGCCGGGGTGTCCTTGCTCGCGCCGCCCTTGGCGTCGGCCAGGCCGATGCAGCCGTGGCTGGTGTTGGCGGTGCCGAACACCCCGGGGTTCGCCCAGTAGTTGCCGTGCACGAAGGTCCCGGAGCCGGTCAGCCGCATCGCGTGCGGGACGTCCTTGATGTCGTACTCGTCGCCCATGCCGACGGTCTGCGAGTTCATCCTGGTCACCTTGTACTTCTCCGACACCACCATCACCCCCCGGTAGGTGGAGTGGTCGCGGCTGCCGCCGGAGACCTTCAGCACCCGGACCACCTTGCCGCCCTCGCCGGCCCGGACGGTCAGGGTGTGCGCGTCCAGGTCCACGGTGGAGACCTGCGCCCGGCCCACGGTGAAGCGCAGGTCCCGGCTCTGGGTGCCGAACTCGCCCGGCGCGCCCTGCACGTCCTTCAGTCGCAGCGCCACCGACACCCTGGTGCCCGCCGCCCAGTACTGCTGCGGGCGGAAGTCCAGCCGCTGGTTGCCGAACCAGTGCGCGGCCACCGGGACCGGCGGGTCCGCGACGACCTGGACGGCCCGCTCCACCGCCGCCCGGTCGGCGATCGGACGGCTGAAGCGCAGCGAGACCGGCATGCCGACACCGACCGTGGAACCGTCCTCCGGGGTGAAGAAGGCCACGAAGGTGTGCGCCCGGGCGACGGTCGAGAACGCCGAGTGCTGCGCGGCCTTCTGCCCCTGGTCGTCCTCGGCCACGGCGTCCAGGGTGAACGCGGTGCCCAACGGCAGCGGGCCGTCGGGGGCCCAGCCGGCACCGTCCGGGGCGATCGTGCCCGGCACCTCGGTGCCCTTGGCGTCCGCCAGCCGGACCGAGACCAGCCGGCCCTGCGCCGCGCCCACCCGGACCGCGCCCTCCGGCTGCACGTCCTGGGCGCCGTCGGCCGGCAGCGCGGTGAGCACCGCCCGGGACGCCGGCGGGGGCGCGCCCGCCGGGGCGACCGCCGCGTCCGCCCCGGCCGCGTCCCCGGCCGGCCCGGCCGGGTCGCCGCAGCCCGTCAGGACGGCCAGGCAGCAGGCCACCGCCGCCGCTCCCCGTGCCCACACCCGTCCTCGGCGCCGCATCCCGGGGCCTCCCACTGTTCGCGTCCGACGCCCGGGACAACGAGGGCCGCCGACCGGGGGACACGCGCGACGGGCGGAATCCCGTCGTCCGGGTACCGCTCCGCCCGCCCGGCGGCCCCGTCCCCTGCCCGCCATCCGTCGGCAAGCCCCCGTTCAGCGGCTTCCTCGCCCCGCATTCCGGGAAGGAGGAAGTGAACGGGGTCCGGGACACCCCGCCCAGGGAGGGTGCGGCCATGGCGTCAGGGCAGGAGCTGGAAGCCGGGGTACGGGCGGACGACGGCCCGCGCACCGCCGAGCCGCCGCGGCCCGGCAGCTGGCAGCCGCTCGGCGCCCGCTTCCGCACCGACCGGAACGGCTGCCAGGGCACCAACTTCGCGCTCTGGGCGGCCGGCGCCGAGGCCGTCGACCTGTGCCTCTTCGACGAGGACGGCCGGGAGAGCCGGCACCGCCTGGCCGAGCAGGACTTCCGGATCTGGCACGGCTTCCTGCCCGGCGTGCGCCCCGGCACCCGCTACGGCTACCGGGTGCACGGCCGGTGGGACCCGTGGACCGGCGCCCGCTGGAACCCGGCCAAGCTCCTGCTCGACCCGTACGCCCGGGCCGTCGACGGCTGTCACACCTCCCACGACGCGGCCTGCGCCGCCGTCCGCAACTGGCCCGAGGCGGACGTCGCCGACACCGTCCGGGACAACCGGGACTCCGCGCCGTACGTGCCCAGAGCCGTGGTCGTCCACGACGACGACGACTGGTCCGACGACCGCCGCCCGAAGACCCCGTGGGCCGAGACGGTCCTCTACGAACTGCACGTGCGCGGCTTCACCATGCGTCACCCCGACGTCCCGCCGCACCTGCGCGGCACCTACGCCGGCCTCGCCCACCCGGCCGCCATCGCCCACCTCACCCGGCTCGGGGTGACGGCCGTCGAGCTGCTGCCGGTCCACCAGCACACCAGCGAGGACCACCTCCAGGCGCGCGGCCTGGTCAACTACTGGGGCTACAACACCGTCGGCTACTTCGCCCCGCACGCCGGCTACTCCGCCTCCGGCTCCCGCGGCGGCCAGGTCGGGGAGTTCAAGCGGATGGTCCGCGCGCTGCACGCCGCCGGCATCGAGGTGATCCTCGACGTGGTGTTCAACCACACCGCCGAGGGCGGCGAACTGGGCCCGATGCTCTCGCTGCGCGGCATCGACAACGCCGCCTACTACCGCCTCCCCCCGAACCGCCCGCGCGGCTACGCCGACTACACCGGCTGCGGCAACACCCTGGACACCCGCCGCCCGCAGGTGATCCGGCTGATCACCGACTCGCTGCGCTACTGGGCCGCCGAGATGGGCGTGGACGGCTTCCGCTTCGACCTCGCCGCCGCCCTCGCCCGCGGCGGCCCCGACGGCGGCGACGGCGTGGACATGGACCACCCGTTCCTCGCCGCCGTCGCCCAGGACCCGCTGCTCAGCCGGGTGAAGCTGATCGCCGAGCCCTGGGACGTCGGCCCGGGCGGCTACCGGGTCGGCGGCTTCCCCCCGCCCTGGGCCGAGTGGAACGACAAGTACCGCGACACCGTACGGGACTTCTGGCGCGGCGCCCGCCCGGACGTCCGCGAGCTCGGCTACCGCCTCAGCGGCTCCTCCGACCTCTACCAGCACGACGGCCGCCGCCCGTTCGCCTCCGTCAACTACGTGACCGCGCACGACGGCTTCACCCTGCGCGACCTGGTCTCCTACGACCGCAAGCACAACGAGGCCAACGGCGAGGCCAACCGGGACGGCACCGACGACAACCGCTCCTGGAACCACGGCGCCGAGGGCGAGACGACCGACCCGCAGGTCAACGCCCTGCGGCTGCGCCAACTGCGCAACCTGACGGCCACCCTGCTGCTCTCGGCCGGCGTCCCGATGATCACCGCCGGCGACGAGCTGGGCCGCACCCAGGGCGGCAACAACAACGCCTACTGCCAGGACAACGAGGTCGGCTGGCTGGACTGGTCACTGCTGGCGGAGCCCGGCTGGCAGGAGCTGTGCGACCTCACCGCCCGGCTGGTCCGGCTGCGCCGCTCCCACCCGGTGCTGCGCCGGCGGGCGTTCTTCTCCGGCCGGGCCGCCACCCCCGGCGGCCGGCCCGACCTGGCCTGGTTCACCCCGCAGGGCAAGGAGATGACCGAGGCCGACTGGTTCGCGCCGACGGCCTGCCTCGGCATGCTGCTGTCCGGCACCGCGATGTCCGAACGGGACGACTCCGGGCGGCCGTTGCGCGACGACAGCTTCCTGCTGCTGCTCAACGCCGGCCACCCGGAGACGCTGTTCACCCTGCCCGGCGAGCCCTGGGCGGCCGACGGGCAGGCGTACCGGACGGTGGTCGACACCGCCGCCGCGGGCACGGGTGAACCGTGCCCGCGGGGCGCCGTCGTCCTGGCCGGACGCTCGCTGCGACTGCTGCGGCTGCCCGCCCCCGGAGCCTGAGGCCGCCGCCCCGGGCCGCCGGGGGCGCGGCCGGATCAGCCCCGGGCGTGCCCGAGTTCGACGTTCTCCAGCACGCCGATCGCGTCCGGCACCAGCACCGCCGCCGAGTAGTAGGTGCTGACCAGGTAGGAGGCGATCGCCTTCTCGTCGATGCCCATGAAGCGGACGTTCAGCCCCGGCTCGACCTCGTCCGGGATGCCGACCTGGGTCAGCCCGACCACGCCCTGGTTGTCCTCGCCGACCCGCAGCGCGAGGAACGAGCTGGTCTGCTGGTCGGAGACCGGGATCTTGCCGCACGGGAAGATCGGCACCCCGCGCCAGGTCGGCCGCTGCTTGCCCAGGACGTCCACGGTGCCCGGGTAGACGCCCGCCCGGTTGCACTCCCGCTCGAAGGCCGCGATGGCGCGCGGGTGGGCGAACAGGTAGTCGGTGTCACGCCGCATGCTGAGCAGCTCGTCCAGGTCGTCCGGGGTGGGCGCGCCGGAGCGGGTCTGGATCCGCTGGTCGAAGTCGGTGTTGCCGAGCAGGCCGAACTCCGGGTTGTTGACCAGCTCGTGCTCCTGCCGCTCACGCAGCGCCTCGATGGTCAGCCGCAACTGCTCCTCGGTCTGGTTCATCGGCTTGTTGTAGAGGTCCGCGACCCGGGAGTGCACCTTGAGGACGGTCTGCGCGACGCTCAGCTCGTACTCGCGCGGCTTCAGCTCGTAGTCCACGAACGCGCCGGGGAGCTCGTACTCGCCCCGGTGGCCGGCCGACAGGTCGATCTCCGCCTCGCCGTGCGCGTTCTGGGCCTGCGCGGCGTCGGCGGCGAAGCCGAGCAACTGCTCGCGCAGCGACTCCGAGCGGTCGACCAGCTCCTGGAAGACCGTCCTCGGCATCGCCATCGCCACGCCGGCGGTCACCGCCTTCACGGTGTACGACCAGGTGCCGCCCGGCTCGGTGATCACCTCGTCGCCGAGGTGGTCGCCGTCGGCCAGGGAGCCGAGCACCGTCTCCTCGCCGTACTTGCCGGTGCCGATCCGGTCCACCTTGCCGTGCGCGACCAGGAACACCTCCTCGATCGGCGCGCCCTCCCGCACCAGCACGTCGCCCGCCGAGAAGTCCCGCTGCACGAACCGGCGGGCCAGTTCCTCCAGCACCGCGTCGTCCTGGTAGCCGTTCAGCGCCGGCACCTCGCGCAGCGAGGGGGCCACCACGCTCACCGCCGACCCGGTCTTGGCGAAGCCCACCCGGCCGCGCCCGGCGGCGAAGCTGAGCCGGCGGTTGACCCGGTACGTGCCCGCGCTGACCTGCACCCAGGGCAGCATCTTCAGCAGCCAGCGGGAGGTGATCTCCTGCATCTGCGGCTTCGACTTGGTCGTGGTCGCGAGGTTGCGCGCCGCGGTGGTGCTGAGGCTGAGCTGGGCCCGTACCCGCACTGTCGCGGCACCGGGACCGGGCGCCTGGGCGGGATCGGTTTCGACCGTCATGTCCGCACTCCTGTCACTCAGGTTTCAATGAGCATCCGTCAGGAGATCCATCGGCTGATCGGGCGGGGCTCGCAAGAGGCGCCCGGCGCACTCCTCCCTGCACGAACCGCCGCGCGCGCCCCCCGCGTCCGCCTCCGGGCGGCCCGCCCGGGTGGCCGGTTCTCGCCCTGCGTCCGCGACAGGGGCGAAAAACCTGATGAGAAATGACGGCCTCTCTGCCTACCCTCACCGCGATGGCCGAGAACCGACAAGACACCGACAAGCCGACCACGGACGAGCCCGACCGGACGGCCGCCGCCCCCGCACCCGGGGCCGGCCCGCGCCGCTCCACGGTCCGCTCGCTGCTGCGCCTGTGGGCGTACGCCCGCGCCGTCCGCGGCCGGCTGACCGTCTCGGTATCGGCCGCCGTGCTCGCCATGCTGAGCGTCCTCGCCGTCCCGATCGTCCTCGGCCGGATCGTGGACGGCCCGCTCGCCCGGCACGACCTGTCCGGCCTCTGGCCGCTGGTCGGCCTGCTGCTCCTGCTCGGCCTGGTCGAGGCCGGCCTGTTCTACACCCGCCGGGTGGTCCTGGCCCGGCCGCTGGCCGGACTGGAGACCGCGATGCGCGGCGACCTCTTCGCCAAGCTCCAGCGGCTTCCGGTCTCCTTCCACGAACGCTGGGGCTCCGGGCAGCTGCTCTCCCGGGCCACCGCCGACATGTACACCATGCGGCTGTTCCTGGCCTTCCCGCTGGTCTTCCTGATCGTCAACTCGCTGGGGTTCCTGGCCGGCACGGCCGTGATGTTCACCCAGGACTGGCGGCTCGCACTGATCACCCTCGTCCCGGTCGTCCCGCTGTTCGTGCTCACCCGGCGCTTCGAGTACGGCTACTCCGGCGCCTCCCGCCGCGCCCAGGACCAGAACGGCGACCTCGCCACCGTGGTCGAGGAGTCCGTCCTCGGCATCCGGATCCTCAAGGCCTTCGGCCGCCACCGCTCGATGGCCGAGCGCTTCCGCGCCCAGTCCCACGAGCTGCGCCGCACCGAACTGCGCAAGGCCCACCTGCTCGCCAACCTCTGGGCCGTCATCGTCGGCCTGCCGGAGGTCGCCCTCGGCTGCGCCCTCGCCGTCGGCGCCTACCTGGTCGCCCACGACGAGATGAGCGCCGGCACCCTGGTCGCCTTCCTCTCCACCGCGCTCGCCCTGCGCTGGCCGGTCGAGTCGCTCGGCTGGCTGCTCGCCTACGCCAACGAGGCCGCCACCGCCACCGACCGCTTCTTCGAGGTGCTGGACGAGCCGGACACCCCGGACGGGGGCACCGCCACCGGGCTCGCCGCCCCGGACGGCATCCGCTTCACCGGCGTCCGCTTCCGCTACCCCGACGCCCCCGAAGGCACCCCCGACCTGCTGTCCGGCATCGACCTGCACATCCGCAGCGGCGAGACGATGGCCCTGGTCGGCGCCACCGGCAGCGGCAAGACCACGCTCACCGCGCTGCTCCCGCGCCTGTACGAGGCCACCGCCGGCACCGTCACGCTGGACGGCCGGGACATCCGCGACCTGCCCCGGGCGCGGCTGCGCGAGCTGGTCGCGGTCGCCTTCGAGGAGCCCACCCTGTTCTCCGCCACCGTCCGGGAGAACGTCCTGATGGGCGCCCCGGACGCGAACCGGGAGCAGTTGCGCTCCGCGCTCGGCATCGCCCAGGCCGGCTTCGTGGACACGCTCCCCGAGGGCGCCGACACCGAGGTCGGCGAGCAGGGCCTGAGCCTGTCCGGCGGCCAGCGCCAGCGCCTCGCACTGGCCCGCGCGGTGGTCGGCGACCCGGCCTTCCTGGTGCTGGACGACCCGCTCTCCGCCCTGGACGTGCACACCGAGGCGCTGGTCGAACGGGCACTGCGCGAGGTCCTCGGCACCACCACGGCCCTGGTGGTCGCCCACCGCCCCAGCACGGTGCTGCTCGCCGACCGGGTCGCGGTGCTGGCCGGCGGCCGGATCGAGGCCGTCGGCACCCACCAGGAGCTGCTGCGCGACTGTCCGCACTACCGCGAACTGATGTCGGGCGAGGCCGCCCTCGTGCCCGAAGGAAGTGCAGCCCCGTGACCACCACCGTCGAGCCCACCACGACCGGTCCCGTCGGGTCCGCCGAGGAGGAGCCGCCCCCGCCCCCGCCGGCCGACGAGGAGGACATCCCCGTCCCGCCCGGCGCGCCCCGGGAACTGCTGCGCTCCCTGCTCGGCCCGCACCGGGCCCGGATCGCCGTCGCGATGGTGGTGATCCTGGTCCAGCAGGCCGCCCTGCAGTCCGGCCCGCTGCTGGTCGCGGTGGCGATGGACCGCGGCATCCCGGCGCTGCGGGCGCACGACTCCGGCCCGCTGATCGCGGTGGTCGCCGGGTACCTGTTCTGCGCCCTGCTCAGCCCGGTGCTCCAGTGGGTGTTCATCAAGGTCAGCGCCCGGGTCAACCAGGACATCCTGCTGGAGCTGCGCGGCCGGATCTTCCGGCACGCCCAGCGGCTGAGCCTGGACTTCCACGAGCGCTACACCTCGGGCCGGATCATCTCCCGGGCCACCAGCGACATCGACGCGCTGCGCGAACTGCTCTCCGAGGGCCTCCAGGAGCTGCTGACCGTCCTGCTGTCGGTCTGCTACATCTCGGTGCTGCTGGTGGTGCTGGACTGGCGGCTCGGCCTGGTCTCGCTGGTGTCCGCCGTGCCGCTGGCGCTGATCGCCCGGTCGTTCCGCCGCCGCTCGCGCCGGGTCTACCGCCGCTCCCGGACCTCGGCCGCCTCGCTGATCGTCCGCTTCACCGAGACCATGAACGGCATCCGCCTGGTGCAGGCCTTCCGCCGCGAGAAGGCCAACGACGACGCCTTCGCCGTGGTCAACCGGCAGTCCGCCACCGCGACCGCGGACGGCCTGCTGGAGATCGCCCGCTACGTCGGCCTCTCCCGCACCACCGCCAACCTGTGGATCACCGGCGTGGTGCTGCTCGGCGCCTACCTGGCCGTCGACGACGGGCTGGAGCTGGGCGTGCTGACCGCCTTCGTGCTCTACCTGCGCCGGCTGTACGACCCGATCGACCAGCTGGCGATGTTCCTGAACAGCTACCAGTCGGCCGCGGCCGCCCTGGAGAAGATCGCCGGCCTGCTCGCCCACGAGCCGACCGTCGCCGAACCGGCCGAGCCCGAGACCCTCCCGGGCCCGGAGCGGGTCACCGCCCGCGAGGTCTCCTTCGAGGGGACCCGCTTCGCCTACCGCACCGGCAAGGAGGTGCTGCCACCCTTCGACCTGCTGATCCCGGCCGGGCAGACGGTCGCCGTGGTCGGCGCGACCGGCGCGGGCAAGTCGACGGTCGCCAAGCTGCTCGCCCGCTTCTACGACCCGACCGACGGCCGGATCCGGCTGGACGGCGTGGACCTGCGGGCGCTGGCCACCCCCGAACTGCGGCGCGCGGTGGTGATGGTCACCCAGGAGTCCTTCCTGTTCTCCGGCACCGTCGCCGAGAACATCGCGATCGGCCGCCCCGGCGCCACCCGCGAGGAGGTCGAGCAGGCCGCCCGCGACATCGGCGCGTACGAGTTCATCGCCGCGCTGCCGGACGGCTTCGACACCGACGTGCGCAAGCGCGGCGGCCGGATCTCGGCCGGACAGCGCCAGCTGGTGGCCTTCGCCCGCGCCCTGCTGGCGGACCCGGCGGTGCTGATCCTGGACGAGGCGACCAGCTCGCTGGACGTCCCCGGCGAGCAGGCCGTCCAGCGGGCGATGCGCACGGTGCTGGCGGGCCGCACCGCGGTGATCATCGCGCACCGGCTCTCCACCGTGGAGATCGCCGACCGCGTCCTGGTGATGGACCAGGGCCGGATCGTCGAGGACGGCTCCCCGAAGGAGCTGACCGAGGGCACCGGCCGCTTCGCCGACCTCCACCGGGCCTGGCGGGACAGCCTGGTCTGACGGGGCCGACGCCGGGGGCCGACGCCCCCGGCCCATGAATGTGCCCGTCCGGGTGCGCCGTTACGCACCCGGCCGGGCCGCCCCCTTTCCGCGGGCCGTCAGCTCACGGTCACCACGAAGTCGGTGTGCCAGTCGGGCGAGGGCCAGTCCTCCTGGCCGGACACGTCCAGCGTCCCGCCGGTCAGCACCTGCCCGCTGACGGCCGCCGGGTCGATCACCACGGCCGGGTCGATGAAGACCGCGTCGTGGTAGCGCGGCCCGGCGGCGAAATGGCAGGTCAGCGTCCGCTCCCCGGTCGCCGTGCAGCCGTACGGCGGGGTGCCGGTCAGCGTGGTGTGCTCCGGCGTGGTGACCCGCAGGTCGATCGGGTGGGTCGAGTACGAGGGGCCCGCGTTGTACACCCACAGCGGCAGGTAGACGGTCGCCCCGGGCTCGCCGGTGAGGTCGCCCGGCTGCGGCACCGGGTGGCCGGCCTGCCAGGCCGAGGAGGCCCCGACCATGAAGTGCGCCCTGGTGTCGGCGGTGGTGAGGCTGTAGGGCGTGGTGTGGCCGGACTGGTCAGGGTCCCCGGCGTAGAAGGCCTGGACGTCGCCGCCGATCGTGGTGAACGGCGAGGTGATCGGCGCGACGTACAGCGCCAACTTCTCGACCGAGGTCGCCCCCGGGGCGAGGCCGGCCGGGATCTCGTAGGAGCTGCCGGTGCCGAAGTAGGTCAGGGTGACCGGCGGGTCGGCGGACCGCACCACGCCCGGCGGCGGGAAGTGCACGACCACCTGGGTCGGGTCGGAGGTCGCGGCCGGACCGTGGTTGGTGATCCGGACCTCCATGGCCCCGGTCTCGCCCGGGACCACCGGGTCCTGCGGCGGGCAGAGTTCGACGGACAGCCCCGCGGTCGCCGGTGGCGCCGCGAGCGGGGCAGTGGCGGCCTGGGCCGGCCACGCCACCAGGACGACGGAGAACACGGCGAGGGCGGCCGCGCGCAGGGTTCGCATCATGGGCATCACGCTCCCCCGGCCCGACACGCGGGGCAACCGGATGACTGCCGTCCGTGGCGGACGGACGGCAGTCATCCGACCGGCTCAGCGCAGCAGCCCCGCGTCCATCCCGGCCGACTCGGCCGGCAGCGCGACCAGCCCCAGCTCGGCCGGGGAGGCCAGCCGGGGGTGCGCCGGCAGCACCCGGACGGTGTAGCCGAACGGGCCGGTGCGGCACAGCTCCAGCGAGCCCTCGTAGCGGGTGCGGCCGTCCAGGTCGGGCCCGCCGACCGGCTTGAGGGCGAGCAGGCAGGCGTCCGAGATGCCGTCCGACTCGTCCACCCGGCCGGAGACCACCTGGACCTCGACGTCGGCCGGGTCCAGCGTCCCGAGCGCGACCTGCACCCGCAGCGCCAGCGCGCTGCCCAGCTCCTGGGCCTCGGCCGGACAGTCCGCCTCGACGTGCTCGACCCGGACGGCCGGCCAGGCCTCCCGGACCTTCGCCTTCCAGACCGCCAGCTCCCGCGCGGCCGTGAACCGCCCGCCCGGCGGGCGGCCCGCCGACAGCTCCCGCTGGGCCAGCGCCGCCGGGGCGTACAGCCGTTCGACGTACTCGCGGACCATCCGCCCGGCCAGCACCTTGGGCCCGAGGGTCACCAGGGTGTGCCGGACCATGGCGATCCAGTGGTGCGGCAGCCCGTCGGCGTCCCGGTCGTAGAACCGGGCGGCGACCTCGTCCTCGATCAGGTCGTAGAGCGCCGCCGCCTCGATGTCGTCGCGCCGCTCGGCCTCGCCGCTGTCCGGGTCGAGCACCCCGCCGCTCTCGTCGGCGGTGGGGATCGCCCAGCCGTTGCGGCCGTCGTACCACTCGTCCCACCAGCCGTCCAGGACGGACAGGTTGAGGCAGCCGTTGAGCGCGGCCTTCATCCCGGAGGTGCCGCAGGCCTCCAGCGGGCGCAGCGGGTTGTTGAGCCAGACGTCGCAGCCCGGGTAGAGGTGCCGGGCCATCGCCATGTCGTAGTCCGGCAGGAAGACGATCCGGTGCCGGACGGCCGGGTCGTCGGCGAAGGCGACCATCTGCTGGATCAGCCGCTTGCCGCCGTCGTCGGCCGGGTGGGCCTTGCCGGCGACCACGATCTGCACCGGCCGGGTGGGGTGCAGCAGCAGGCCGCGCAGCCGCTCCGGGTCGCGGAGCATCAGCGTGAGCCGCTTGTACGAGGGCACCCGGCGGGCGAAGCCGATGGTGAGCACGTCCGGGTCGAGCACCGAGGAGACCCAGCCGAGCTCGGCCTCGCCGGCCCCGCGCTGGCGCCAGGAGGCGCGCAGCCGGCGGCGGGCCTCGTCCACCAGCTGGGCGCGCAGGGTGCGGCGCAGCTCCCAGACCGCCGAGCTGCCGATGGCCTCCAGACCGGTCCAGCGGGTGGCCTCGCCGGTGGTCATCGCCTCCTCGGCGCGCTCGGCACCGATCTCGGCGGCGCCGAGCCGCACCACCGCCGGGTCGATCCAGGTGGCGGCGTGCACGCCGTTGGTGACCGAGGCGATCGGCACCTCGGCGTTGTCGAAGCCGGGCCAGAGGCCGCTGAACATCGAGCGGCTGACCTCGCCGTGCAGGGTGGAGACCCCGTTGGCGCGCTGGGCCAGCCGCAGGCCCATCGCGGCCATGTTGAACAGCTTCGGGTCCCCGCCGCGCCAGGTCTCGGCGCCGAGCGCGAGCACCTGGTCGACCGGCACGCCGGGCAGCGCGGCGTCACCGGCGAAGTGGCGGGCGACCAGCTCGCGGTCGAAGCGGTCGATGCCGGCCGGGACGGGCGTGTGCGTGGTGAAGAGGGTGCCGGCCCGGACGGACTCCAGGGCGGCGGCGAAGTCGAGGCCGGCGGTGTCCGGGTCGGTCGGGCCCTCGGCGACCAGCTCGCGGATCCGTTCCACGCCGAGGAAGCCGGCGTGGCCCTCGTTGGTGTGGAAGACCTCGGGGGCGGGGTGCCCGGTGAGCCGGCAGTAGGCGCGCACCGCCCGTACGCCGCCGATGCCGAGCAGCATCTCCTGGAGCAGCCGGTGCTCGCTGCCGCCGCCGTACAGCCGGTCGGTGACGTCGCGTTCGGCGGGCGAGTTGGCCTCGATGTCGGAGTCGAGCAGCAGCAGCGGCACCCGCCCGACCTGGGCCTTCCAGATCCGGGCGGCCAGGGTGCGGCCGCCGGGCAGCACGAGGTCGACCTGGCTGGGGGTGCCGTCGGCCTCCCGCAGCGGGCTGACCGCGAGCTCGTCCGGGTCGAGCAGCGGGTAGCGCTCCTGCTGCCAGCCGTCCCGGCCGAGGGACTGCCGGAAGTAGCCGTGCCGGTAGAACAGCCCGACGCCGACGACCGGGACGCCGAGGTCGCTGGCGGCCTTGAGGTGGTCGCCGGCCAGGATGCCGAGCCCGCCGGAGTACTGCGGCAGGGCGGCGGCGATGCCGTACTCGGGCGAGAAGTAGGCGATCGCGGCGGGCAGCGGGGCGGCGTCGGCCTCCTCCTGCCGGGTCTGGTACCAGCGCGGGCCGGTCAGGTAGTCGCGCAGGTCGTCGGCGAGGTCGCCGAGTCTGCGCAGGAACCGCCGGTCGGCGGCGAGCGCGGCGAGCCGGCCGGCCGGGACCTCCCCGAGCAGCCGCACCGGGTCCTCGCCGGTCGCGGCCCAGACTTCCGGGTCCACGGACCGGAACAGGTCCCTGGTCTCGGGGTGCCAGGACCAGCGCAGGTTGAGGGCCAGCTCGTGCAGCGGCTGGAGTTGTTCGGGCAGGACGGTGCGGACGGTGAATCTGCGGATTGCCTTCACGGCGTGAAGCGTAGCCGCGGCGGTCGGCCCGACAGTGGGTCAAGTGGACTATTGGGCATCCGTTCGGCCTATTGATGAGATCGCATTCGGCGCATTGGTCTGCACGGGGGGCGCGCGCGGCGCACATTTCGGGGGGACGCACTACCAATACGTGAACTCTGCGGTACGGATCCATTTCCGATGGCGCATCCGCTCGCGAGAAGGCCCGAAACTACTGTCGTACCGCTGCAAAAACCTTGTCGCCGGTGCGAGGATGACCGAAGGTCGTTGATGCTGTGGGGAGTACGGCGACGGGTGGCGTCCCCCCTGAAGCAGCACGTCCGAATCCTTTTCGCGTTGGCCGTTCCCGTTCTTCTTAGCCCATTCGGCGCTCACCTCCCACCGGCGCGTGTCCTCGCGCCCGGCCTGCTCGTTCACGGGTGGACCGGGCCGCCCGGGGACGCGCCCCCGGAGGCGTGCGCCGGGCCGCACACGGGCTCCGGGGCGTCCCGCCACCGGCTCGGCGGGCGCCGGGCAGGTTGCCGGGAACAGCGGCGCGGGCAGGCTCCGGTCGCACGTCCTCCCCACCCAGCAGTCCTCCCGGTACTCCCCTGGCCCGACCCCGGCCCGCGGGAGCTGCCGCCGATCTCGGGCAGGAGCTTGGCATGCACGGCGACACGCGGGACCAGTCCACACCGGTGGCGGAAACGCCCGACGCAGCGGTCGCGGAATCCGCCGGACGGGTGGATTCCGACACTCGGACAGATCCGGCGATGCCCGCGCCCAGGGCGTCCGGGGCGGTCGGTGGCGGATCCTCCGAATCCCGGCCCCCCGCGGCACCGACCGCCGCGGCACCGACCGCCGGGGCGCACACCTCCGCGGCACCGTCCTCCGCAGCGGCCCGACAACCCGGGGCCGAGGAGGACCGGGCCGCGGCACCCCGCCGGCGCACCACCACCACGCGCCGCACCACCGCCACCGCGACGGCCGCCACCCCGAAGGCCGGCACCGGGGCCGACCCCGCGCCGCGCCGCGCCGCCGGCGCGAAGAAGGCGGCGGCCCCCAAGGCGGCCTCCGCCGGACCCGCCGTCAAACCCGCCGCCCGGAGCGCCGCCAAAGCCACCGGCAAACCCGCCGGCAAGAGCGCCGCCAAGACCGCCGCCCGCAAGACAGAGAGCGACACCGTGATCGGCCGCATCCCCGTCCTGGACGTCAGCCCCCTCGTCGACTCCGGCCGCCGCCCGGCCAAGGCCGTCGCCGGCGAGGCCTTCCTGGTCACCGCGACCGTCTTCCGGGAGGGCCACGACGCCGTCAACGCCAACGTGGTGCTGCGCGACCCGCGCGGCCGCGGCGGCCCGTGGACGCCGATGCGCGAGCTGGCCGAGGGCACCGACCGCTGGGGCGCGTACGTCACCCCGACCGCGCCCGGCCGCTGGTCCTACCTGGTGGAGGCCTGGAGCGACCCGATCGCGACCTGGCGCAGGACCGCCTCGGTGAAGCTGCCCGCCGGGATCGACACCGCGCTGGTCCTGGAGGAGGGCGCCCGGCTGCTGGAGCAGGCCGCGGCCGGCGTGCCGAAGAAGGAGGGCCGCGCCGACGTCCTGGCCGGCGCCGACGCGCTGCGCGACCCGACCATGCCGCCGCTCTCCCGGCTGGCCGCCGCCCTCGCCCCCGAGGTGCTGGAGGTGCTGGCCCGCCACCCGCTGCGCGAGCTGCTCAGCACCTCCCGCCCGCTGCCGCTCCAGGTCGACCGCGAGCGCGCCCTGTTCGGCTCCTGGTACGAGTTCTTCCCCCGCTCGGAGGGCGCCGCGGTGGACCCGAGCGGCGTCGCGCCGCCGCGCCCGGGCACCCTGCGCACCGCCGCCGAACGGCTGCCGGCCGTCGCCGCGATGGGCTTCGACGTGGTCTACCTCCCGCCGGTCCACCCGATCGGCCGAGCCTTCCGCAAGGGCCCGGACAACACCCTGACGGCCGGTCCGCACGACGTCGGCTCCCCCTGGGCGATCGGCTCCCCCGAGGGCGGCCACGACGCGGTCCACCCGGACCTCGGCACCATCGAGGACTTCGACCACTTCGTCACCGAGGCCCGGGAACTGCACCTGGAGGTGGCGCTCGACTTCGCCCTCCAGTGCTCCCCCGACCACCCCTGGGTGAACAAGCACCCGGAATGGTTCAGCCACCGCGCGGACGGCACCATCGCCTACGCGGAGAACCCGCCGAAGAAGTACCAGGACATCTTCCCGATCAACTTCGACCAGGACATGGACGGAATCGTCAAGGAAACCATCCGGATCCTCCGGTTCTGGATGTCCCACGGCGTACGGATCTTCCGAGTCGACAACCCGCACACCAAACCGGTGCTGTTCTGGGAGAAGGTGCTCGCCGACATCGCCCGCACCGACCCGGACGTGGTGTTCCTGGCGGAGGCCTTCACCCGCCCCGCGATGATGCACACCCTCGCGAAGATCGGTTTCCACCAGTCGTACACGTACTTCACCTGGCGCACCACCAAACCGGAACTCACCGAGTACCTCACCGAACTCACCGGTGACGCGGCGGCCTACATGCGCCCCAACTTCTTCGCCAACACCCCGGACATCCTGCACGCCTACCTCCAGCACGGCGGCCGCGCCGCCTTCGCGATCCGCGCGGTGCTCGCCGCCACCCTCTCCCCCAGCTACGGCGTCTACGCCGGCTACGAGCTGTACGAGAACGAGCCGGCCCACCCCGGCTCCGAGGAGTACCTGCACTCGGAGAAGTACGAGCTGCGCCCGCGCGACTGGAACCGCACCGACACCCTCGCCCCGCTGCTGACCGTGCTGAACCGGCTGCGCCGTCGCCACCCCGCCCTGCAGCAGCTGCGCGACCTGCGCTTCCACCCCACCGACAACGACCAGGTGCTCGCCTACTCCAAGACCGCGACCACCCCCGAGGGCCTCACCGACCAGGTCATCACCGTGGTGAACCTCGACCCGCACCACGTCCAGGAGGCCACCGTCACGCTTGCCCTCCCCGGGCATGACACGGCCGGCCCGTTCGTGGTGCACGACGAGCTCACCGGCGCCGTCTACACCTGGGGCCGGCACAACTACGTCCGGCTCGATCCCTCAGCCGAGCCGGCTCACCTCCTCACGGTTCGGAGGAACCCAGCGTGACAGTGAACGAGCCCGTCCCCGACACCTTCCCCGGGACCTCGAAGAAGGACCTGGACCCCGAGTGGTTCAAGCGTGCGGTGTTCTACGAGGTGCTGGTGCGGTCCTTCCAGGACAGCAACGGCGACGGGGTCGGGGACCTGAAGGGGCTCACCGCCAAGCTCGACTACCTCCAGTGGCTCGGGATCGACTGCCTCTGGCTCCCGCCGTTCTTCGCCTCGCCGCTGCGCGATGGCGGGTACGACGTGTCCGACTACACCTCGGTGCTGCCGGAGTTCGGCGACCTCGCCGACTTCATGGACTTCGTCGACGCCGCGCACGCCCGCGGCATGCGCGTGGTCATCGACTTCGTCATGAACCACACCAGCGACCAGCACCCGTGGTTCCAGGCCTCCCGGACGGACCCGGACGGACCGTACGGCGACTTCTACATGTGGGCCGACGACGACAAGCAGTACCCGGACGCCCGGATCATCTTCGTCGACACCGAGACCTCCAACTGGACCTACGACCCGGTCCGCAAGCAGTACTACTGGCACCGCTTCTTCTCGCACCAGCCGGACCTCAACTACGACAACCCCCGGGTCCAGGCCGAGATGATCGCCGGGCTGCGGTTCTGGCTCGACCTGGGCATCGACGGCTTCCGGCTGGACGCGGTGCCGTACCTGTTCGCCCGCGAGGGCACCAACTGCGAGAACCTGCCGGAGACCCACGAGTTCCTCCAGCGGGTCCGCAAGGAGATCGACGCCGACTACCCCGACACCGTGCTGCTGGCCGAGGCCAACCAGTGGCCGGAGGACGTCGTCGACTACTTCGGCGACTTCACCTCGGGCGGCGACGAGTGCCACATGGCGTTCCACTTCCCGGTGATGCCGCGGATCTTCATGGCAGTGCGCCGCGAGTCCCGCTACCCGGTCTCCGAGATCCTCGCCAAGACCCCGCGGATCCCCAGCGGCTGCCAGTGGGGCATCTTCCTGCGCAACCACGACGAGCTGACCCTGGAGATGGTCACCGACGAGGAGCGCGACTACATGTACGCGGAGTACGCCAAGGACCCCCGGATGCGCGCCAACGTGGGCATCCGCCGCCGGCTCGCCCCGCTGCTGGAGAACGACCGGAACCAGATCGAGCTGTTCACCGCCCTGCTGCTCTCCCTGCCGGGCTCCCCGGTGCTCTACTACGGGGACGAGATCGGCATGGGCGACAACATCTGGCTCGGCGACCGGGACGGCGTGCGCACGCCGATGCAGTGGACCCCGGACCGCAACGCGGGTTTCTCCTCCGCCGACCCGGGCAGGCTCAGTCTGCCGCCCATCATGGACCCGGTGTACGGCTACCAGGTGACCAACGTCGAAGCGCAGCAGAGCAGTTCGAGTTCGCTGCTGCACTGGACGCGTCGCATGATCGAGATCCGCAAGCTCAACCCGGCGTTCGGCCTCGGCAGCTACGCCGAACTGCCGTCCAGCAACCCGGCCGTCCTGGCCTTCGTGCGCGAGCACGAGGGGGACCTCGTCATGTGCGTGAACAACTTCTCGCGGTTCGCACAGCCGACCGAGCTGGACCTGCGGCAGTACGGCGGACGGTACCCGGTCGAACTGATCGGCGGGGTGCGCTTCCCGTCGATCGGCGAGTGGCCCTACCTGCTCACCCTGGCCGGGCACGGCTTCTACTGGTTCCAGCTCCGGCAGCCCCCGCGCCCGAGCGGCACCAGGCGGTCGAAGTAACGATCCGCCGTACCCCGCCGCACCGCCCCGACCGCACCACCAGACCCTCCGGGGGCGCGAGTTGAACCCCAGCGCCCCCGGAGTTCTCTGCACCGCCGCGTACGGAGAACAGCCCAACGGCCACCCACACGAAGGCGTGACACCCGAGCCACACTCGCGTGCCGCGACCGCCGCGCCGCCGAAATCCGGAAGACTGACGGACCCGGCCACGACCCGTCGGGCAGTCCGCGTGCTTCCGGGGAAAGGGAGCCATGTCCGAACCCTCCCGTTCTCAAGCCCATGTGCAGCACGACGCCCAGGCCGGCACCACCGCGCCGGCCGGCGCCCGGGGCCCCGGGGCCCGCAGAACCGCCCTGGGAGTCAGCGAACTCGTCCAGGCCGCACTGCCGCTGATCTCCGCATGGCTGCCCACCCAGCGCTGGTACGCCGGAAAGGGGCGGCCCATCACCGGCCTCACCCCGGTGGTCGGCACCCCGCTCCAGGTCGGCGACCCCGCCCTGCTGCACCTCCTGCTCCGGGTCGAGCACGCCACCACGGCCGGCGCCCCGCACGGCGACATCTACCAGCTGCTGCTCGGCATCCGCTCCGCCGGGCTAGGGGACATCGGCCCCGGCGCCGTCCTCGGCCGGCTCACCCAGGGCCCGTACGACGGCGCGACCCTCTACGACGCGGTGCACGACCCCGAACTCACCGGGCGGCTGCTGGAACACCTCGCCACCGGCGACCGCTTCGGCTCGCTGTCCTTCCGCCGCACCCCCGGCTCCGGACTGCCCGCCAACCTCCCCGGCCGCGCCTCCACCGCCGAGCAGTCCAACAGCTCGGTCATCTACGGCACCTCGTACATCCTCAAACTGTTCCGCCGCATCCACCCCGGCACCAACCCCGACCTCGAACTCTCGCTCGCCCTCTCCCGGGCCGGCTCCACCCGGATCCCCCGGGTCGCCGCCTGGTTCGAGAGCCGGATGGAACGCGCCGAGCCCGCCACCCTCGGCCTGCTCCAGCGCTACCTGCCGGACGCCGAGGACGGCTGGGAGCTCGCCCTCGACCAGGTCGGCCGGCTCAAGGGCGACCGCTCCCCGGGGAACTTCGCCATCGAGGCGCACCGGCTCGGCCGGGCCACCGCCGAGGTCCACCGGGTCCTGGCCCGCTCGATGCCGGTCGCCCGGCTCGACCGCACCCAGACCGGACGACTGGCCACCGCGATGGCCGACCGGCTGGACAGCGCCGTCGCCGCCGTCCCCGGCCTGCTGCGCTTCCGGGCCGCCCTGCGCACCGCCTTCCAGCAACTCGCCGACGCCCACCCCGACGGCCTGCCCGTCCAGCGCATCCACGGCGACCTCCACCTCGGACAGGCCATGCGGACCCCGCACGGCTGGGTCCTGCTGGACTTCGAGGGCGAGCCGGCCAAATCGGTCAACGAGCGCCGCGAACCGCAGCCCGCCCTGCGCGACGTCGCCGCGATGCTCCGCTCCTTCGACTACGCCGCCGCCCACCTGCTGGCCGGCGGCCCGGTCGACCCGGAACTGGCCCACCTGGCCGCCGCCTGGGCCCAGCGCAACCGCACCGCCTTCTGCGCCGGCTACACCGCCGGGGGCGGCGCCGACCCGGCGGCCTCCCCGGAGCTGATGCGGGCACTGGAGATCGACAAGGCGGTGTACGAGGTGGTGTACGAGGCCCGGCACCGGCCGAGCTGGCTGCCGATCCCGCTGGCCGCGATCAACCGGCTCGCCCTGTCCGTCTGACGCCCGCCCGCCGCACCGCCGTCTCCCGCCCGCCGTTGCCCGATCGCCCGCAGCAGTTCGTCCACCCCCGCCGCAGGAGGACCACGCCGTGACGCCGCCCGACCCGACCGGCCGCCCGAGCCGCCCCGTTCCGGAGACCTTCCTGGCCGGCCCGCCGCCCGCCGAAGGGCGCACCGACACCGAGGGCCCGGGCCGCTCCGGCCCGCCCGCGCGCCCGGAGGGAGCGGACCGGGCGGCGGGCGCCTCCTCGGCCACGTCCGCAGTCCCTTCCCCAGCCCCTTCCCCAGCCCCGTCCCCAGTCCCGTCCCCAGGCCCGTCCGGAGGCCCGTCCGGGGCGCTGCGCCTGCCCGAGGCGCCGCTGCCGCCGGCAGAGGTGGACCGGCTGGTGGGCGGGCAGCACCACGACCCGCACGCGCTGCTCGGCGCGCACCCCGTGCACGGCGGCACGGCGATCCGGGTGCTGCGCCCGTTCGCCGAGCGGGTGGTCGTCGAGACCGCCCAGGGCCCCGCAGAACTCACCCACCAGCAGGGCGGGTTGTTCACCGGGCTGGTGGCCGGCGGCGAACTGCCGGACTACACCCTGCTGGTGACCTACGCGGACGGCGAGCCACTGCGCCAACAGGACGGCTACCGCATCCCGCCCACCCTCGGCGACCTCGACCTGCACCTGATCTCCGAGGGCCGGCACGAGCAGCTGTGGCGGGCGCTCGGCTCGCACGTGCGCACCGTCGACGGCGTGGCCGGCACCGCCTTCGCGGTCTGGGCGCCGAACGCCGTCGGCGTACGGCTGATCGGCGACTTCAACCACTGGGACGGCACCGGGCACCCGATGCGCTCGCTCGGCTCGTCCGGGATCTGGGAGCTGTTCGTCCCCGGCCTGGCCGAGGGCGCCACGTACAAGTACGAGGTCCACACCCGGCAGGGCTGGACGCTCGACAAGGCCGACCCGCTGGCCCGCGCCGCCCAGTGCCCGCCCGGCACCGCCTCGGTGGTCACCTCCACCGCGTACCGCTGGGAGGACGCCGAGTGGATGGCCCGCCGGGCCCGCACCGCGCACCACCGGGCGCCGATGTCGGTGTACGAGCTGCACCTGGCGTCCTGGCGGCCCGACCTCACCAGCTACCGTGCGATCGCCGAGGAGCTGCCCGGCTACCTCAAGGAGCTGAACTTCACCCACGTGGAGTTCATGCCGGTGATGGAGCACCCCTTCGGCGGCTCCTGGGGCTACCAGGTGTCCGGCTACTACGCCCCCACCGCCCGGCTCGGCGGCCCGGACGACTTCCGGCACCTGGTGGACACCCTGCACCGGCACGGCATCGGCGTGATCGTCGACTGGGTGCCCGCACACTTCCCCAAGGACGACTTCGCCCTCGCCCGCTTCGACGGCGAGCCGCTGTACGAGCCCGCCGACCCGCTGCGCGCCGAGCACCCGGACTGGGGCACGCTGGAGTTCGACTACGGCCGCAAGGAGGTGCGCAACTTCCTGGTCGCCAACGCGGTCTACTGGTGCGAGGAGTTCCACATCGACGGCCTGCGGGTGGACGCCGTCGCCTCGATGCTCTACCTGGACTACTCCCGCGAGGGCGGCGCCTGGACGCCCAACCGGCACGGCGGCCGGGAGAACCTGGACGCGGCCGCCTTCCTCCAGGAGATGAACGCCACCGTCTACCGGCGCTGCCCCGGCGTGATCACCATCGCCGAGGAGTCCACCGCCTGGGACGGCGTGACCCGCTCCACCGACGCCGGCGGCCTCGGCTTCGGGCTGAAGTGGAACATGGGCTGGATGCACGACTCGCTGGTCTACATGTCCAAGGAGCCGGTGCACCGCAAGTACCACCACGACGAGATCACCTTCTCGATGGTGTACGCCTACTCGGAGAACTACATCCTGCCGATCTCGCACGACGAGGTCGTCCACGGCAAGCGGGCCCTGGTCTCCAAGATGCCCGGCGACTGGTGGCAGCAGCGCGCCGACCACCGCGCCTACCTCGGCTTCATGTGGTCCCACCCCGGCAAGCAACTGCTCTACATGGGACAGGAGTTCGCCCAGGGCGCGGAATGGGACCACGAGCAGGGGCCGCAGTGGTGGGTGCTCGACGAGCAGTGGCCGGCCCACCGGGACCACCTGGGCGTGCGCCGCCTGGTCCGCGACCTCAACCGCCACTACCTCGACACCCCGGCCCTCTGGGAGCTGGACACCACCCCGGACGGCTTCCGCTGGCTCGACGGCGGCGCCGCCGAGGACAACCTGCTCTCCTTCGTCCGCTACGCGGCCGACGGCAGCCCGCTCGTCGCGGTCTGCAACTTCTCCCCGGTCGTCCGGCACGGCCGCCGGGTCGGCCTGCCCCGGCTGGCGGGCCGCGACCAGCTGTGGGAGGAACTGCTGAACACCGACGCCGAGGAGTACGGCGGCAGCGGCGTCGGCAACTCCCACCCGGTCAAGGCCGACCCGGTGGAGTGGGACGGCCAGCCCCGCTCCGCCGAACTGGTCCTCCCCCCGCTCGCCACCCTCTGGCTCCGCCCGGCCCGCTGAGCCCCCGGGCGCCCGCCCTCACCGGGCGGGCGCTCACCGGGGGGCGGTGACGGGGAAGCCGAGGTCCTCCGCCGCCCGGCCGAGCTCGCGGTCGTAGGTGACGAAGTCGGTGAGTTCGGCCCGGAACGGCTCCGCACTGGCCAGGTGGAGCGCGTCGAGCGACCCGAGCCTCGGGGTGCGGTACGCGAGGGCCCTGGCCAGCACCGCGCTGCTCAGATCGACCCGGTAGGCGCCCCGGAGCGCCTGGTCGACGTGGTACGGGACGAGTTGGTGCGACAGGCCCGCCCGGAGCAGCGTGCGGGTGATCTCCAGCCCGGCCAGCTCGCTGGTGATCAGCTCGGTGCCGTCCGGGAGCGCCGCCCGCCAGGCGCGCAGTGCGGCCGTCTCGGACTCCGGCTTGATGAACTTCAGCAGCGCACACGAGTCGAGGTAGATCAACGGTCACGCTCCCGATTGCGGTCCTCGATCAGGAGGTCCGACAGGCTGCCGAGGTCCGGCAGCAGGTCGAGGGCCAGCTCGGGCATGCCCGACGCGACGGGCGGGGTGACCTCGCCGGCCGCGACCATGCGTTCGAGGGTCGTCTCCGGAGGCGTCTCCGGCACGAGTCTCATCACGGGCCGCCCGCGGTCGGTCACGACGATGGTCGCTCCGGCCCGGACCCGCGCGACCGCCTTCGAGGGGTTCTGGTTCAGCTCGCGAAGTCCCATGGTCTCCATACCACCCAATGTAGCTACAACATGTAGGTACATCAAGGGCGGGCATGCGCGCAACTCCCCTGGTCGGGCCCTCCGGCCCTTGCCCGACCGGGCCCGCTCTGCTCGCGGACAGCCGTTCGCAGTGCGAAGGTATGGTCGATATGACCACCTTCCGAGGCGACGGGACGGAGACACCCACGTGGCGCGCAGCGTGTACGTGACCGGGATCGACCGGGGGGACGGCCGGCAGGTCGTCGAACTCGGGGTCATGGAACTGCTCACCCGCCAGGTGGACCGGGTCGGGGTCTTCCGCCCGCTGGTGCACGCCGACGCACCCGGCGAGCGGGGCTCGGACCACGTGGTCGAGCTGCTGCGCGGGCGCTACCGGATCGACCTGCCGAGCACCGAGCTGTACGGCCTCACCTACGAGGAGGCCGCCGCACTCCAGGCCGCCCAGGGACAGGACGAGCTGGTCTCCGTCCTCGTCGACCGCTTCCGCGCGATGGAACGGCGCTGCCAGGCCGTGCTGGTGCTCGGCACCGACTTCGCCGACACCAACATCCCGGACGAACTCGCCTTCAACGCCCGCCTCGCCAACGAGTTCGGCGCGGCCGTGCTGCCGGTGGTCGGCGGGCACGCCGAGGACGCGGACGCCGTGATCGCCGAGGTCCGCAACGCCCACCGGGCGTACACCGACCTCGGCTGCGAGACCCTGGCGATGATCGCCAACCGGGTCGCGCCCGGCGCCAAGCAGCGGATCCAGCGCACCCTCACCGAGAAGCTGCCGATCCCCGCCTACGTCATCCCGGAGGAGCCGGCGCTGGCCGCGCCGACCGTCGCCCAGCTGGTCGGGGCCACCGGCGCCGAGGTGCTGCTCGGGGACGCGGCCGGGCTGGCCCGGGACGTCCGCGGCTACGTCTTCGGCGGCGCCATGCTGCCGACCTTCCTGGACGCGCTGACCGAGGGCGCGCTGGTCGTCACCCCCGGGGACCGCGCCGACCTGGTGATCGGCTCACTGGCCGCGCACGCCGCCGGCGCCCCGCCGATCGCCGGCGTGCTGCTGACACTCGGCCAGCACCCCGGCCCGAACGTGATGGCCCTGGCCGCGCGGCTCGCCCCCGGCACCCCGGTCGCGGTCGTCCCCGAGGGCAGCTGGCCGACCGCCGCCACCCTGACCCACCTGGAGGGCAAGCTCACCGCGGCCAGTCCGCGGAAGGCCGAGATCGCCCTCGGCCTGTTCGAACTGCACGTCGACACCGCCGAGTTGACCAACCGGATCGAGGTCGGCCGGTCCGAGCGGGTCACCCCGATGATGTTCGAGCACGAGCTGCTGGAACGCGCCCGGGCCGGCCGCCGGCACGTCGTCCTGCCCGAGGGCACCGAGGAGCGGGTGCTGCGCGCGGCCGAGATCCTGCTGCGCCGCAACATCTGCGACCTCACCCTGCTCGGCGAGACGGACGCGGTGCGCCGCAAGGCCGCCGGCCTCGGCATCGAGCTGCCACAGGAAGAGCCGGGCGCCGACCGCGCCCAGGTCCGGATCGTCGACCCGACCACCAGCCCGCTGCGCCGCCAGTTCGCCGAACTGTACGCGCGGCTGCGGGCCCACAAGGGGATGACCGTCGAACTGGCCCTGGACGTGGTCACCGACGTCTCGTACTTCGGCACGCTGATGGTCCAGGAGGGCATCGCGGACGGCATGGTGTCCGGCGCGGTGCACTCCACCGCGGCCACCATCCGGCCCGCCTTCGAGGTGATCAAGACCTCGCCGGGCGCCTCGATCGTCTCCTCGGTCTTCTTCATGTGCCTGGCCGACAAGGTGCTGGTGTACGGCGACTGCGCGGTCAACCCCGACCCGGACGCCCAGCAGCTGGCCGACATCGCGATCCAGTCGGCCGCCACCGCCGCCCAGTTCGGGGTGGAGCCGCGGGTCGCGATGCTCTCGTACTCGACCGGCACCTCCGGCTCCGGCGCGGACGTCGACAAGGTGCGCAAGGCCACCGAGCTGGTCCGGGCGCTGCGGCCGGACATCCTGGTCGAGGGCCCGATCCAGTACGACGCGGCGGTGGACGCGCACGTCGCGGCGACCAAGCTGCCGGGCTCGGCGGTGGCCGGGCGGGCCAGCGTGCTGATCTTCCCGGACCTCAACACCGGCAACAACACCTACAAGGCCGTCCAGCGCTCGGCCGGCGCGGTCGCCGTGGGCCCGGTGCTGCAGGGGCTGCGCAAGCCCGTCAACGACCTCTCGCGCGGGGCGCTGGTGCAGGACATCGTCAACACCGTCGCGATCACCGCCATCCAGTCCCAGGACCGCAAGGAGCCGTCGGCATGAGTGAGGGAACCCGTGTCCTCGTCCTGAACGCCGGCTCCTCGTCGGTGAAGTACCAGCTGATCGACATGCTGGACGGCGCCCGGCTCGCCTCCGGGCTGGTCGAGCGGATCGGCGAGTCGAGCGGCCGCCTGGTGCACACCCCGCCCGGCGGCGAGCGGCGCGAGACGCCACAGGCCTTCCCCGACCACGCCGCCGCGCTGAAGGCCGTCGCCGAGGAGCTGGCCGCCGACGGCCTCGGCCTGGACTCCCCCGAGCTGGCCGCGATCGGCCACCGGGTGGTGCACGGCGGCAAGCGGTTCACCGCGCCGACCGTGGTCACCGACGAGGTGCTCAAGGAGATCCGCCGGCTGATCCCGGTCGCCCCGCTGCACAACCCGGCGAACATCACCGGCATCGAGGTGGCCCGCGCGCTGCGGCCCGACCTCCCCCAGGTGGCCGTCTTCGACACCGCCTTCCACGCCTCGATGCCCGAGTACTCGGCCCGCTACGCGATCGACAAGGCCGTCGCCGACGAGCACCGGGTGCGCCGCTACGGCTTCCACGGCACCTCGCACCAGTACGTCTCGCGGGCCACCGCCCGGCTGCTCGGCAAGGACCCGGCCGAGGTCAACGTGATCGTGCTGCACCTGGGCAACGGCGCCTCCGCCTCGGCGGTCAGCGGCGGCCGCTGCGTGGACACCTCGATGGGCCTGACCCCGCTGGAGGGCCTGGTCATGGGCACCCGCTCGGGCGACATCGACGCCGGCGTGGTGTTCCACCTGCACCGGGTCGGCGGGCTGTCGGTCGACGAGATCGACGACCTGCTCAACCGGCGCAGCGGCCTGCGCGGGCTGTGCGGCGAGAACGACATGCGCGAGATCATGCGCCGGGCGGACGAGGGCGACGCGGACGCGAAGCTCGCCTTCGACGCGTACGTCCACCGGCTGCGCAAGTACATCGGCGGCTACTACGCGGTGCTCGGCCGGGTGGACGCGATCGCGTTCACCGCGGGGGTCGGGGAGAACGCGGCGCCGGTGCGCGCGGCGGCCACCGCGGGGCTGACCGAACTGGGCATCGAAGTGGACCCGGAGCTGAACTCGGTGCGCTCCGGCGAGGCCCGGATCATCTCGCCCGCGTACGCCCGGGTGGCGGTCGCGGTGGTGCCCACCGACGAGGAGTTGGAGATCGCCCGGCAGGCCTTCGCGCTGGTGCACCGAGAACAGCGGGGGTCCGAGGACTGACACGGAACTGTCTCATTCTTCGGAACCATTCGACGGCGATTCCTCCCGGTCCGTGCCGAATGCACCTATAACACGAACGGATAGACTGATCCATATGCGCCGAGCGAAAATTGTCTGCACCCTGGGTCCGGCGACGGACTCCTACGAACAGCTGAAGGCCATCGTCGAGGCGGGCATGAACGTCGCCCGACTGAACATGAGCCACGGCAACCACGCGGACCACGAAGAGCGGTACCGCAAGGTCCGCCAGGTCTCGGAGGACACCGGCAAGGCCATCGGCGTCCTGGCCGACCTCCAGGGTCCGAAGATCCGTCTGGCGACCTTCGCCAACGGCCCGGTGACCGTCGACAACGGCGACGAGTTCACCATCACCACCGAAGACGTGCCCGGTGACCAGTACATCTGCGGCACCACCTAC
This sequence comes from Kitasatospora sp. NPDC056446, assembly GCF_042796115.1. Taxonomy (NCBI): domain Bacteria; kingdom Bacillati; phylum Actinomycetota; class Actinomycetes; order Kitasatosporales; family Streptomycetaceae; genus Kitasatospora; species Kitasatospora sp. NPDC056446. The sequence goes on from NZ_JBHTRF010000062.1 coordinate 33,426, forward strand.
AAGGGCCTGCCCGGCGACGTGAAGCCCGGCGACCCGATCCTGATCAACGACGGCGTCATCGCCCTGGAGGTCGTCAGCGTCGACGGCCCGCGGGTGAAGACCGTGGTGGTCGAGGGCGGCGTGCTCTCGAACAACAAGGGCATCAACCTGCCCGGCGCGGCCGTGAACGTGCCCGCCCTGTCCGAGAAGGACAAGGACGACCTGCGCTTCGCGCTGCGCCTGGGCGTCGACATGATCGCCCTGTCCTTCGTCCGCAACGCGGACGACGTCAAGGACGTCCACGAGGTCATGGACGAGGTCGGCATCCGCGTGCCGGTCATCGCCAAGATCGAGAAGCCGCAGGCCGTCGAGGCCATGGAGGAGATCGTCCTCGCCTTCGACGCCATCATGGTCGCCCGCGGCGACCTCGCCGTCGAGTACCCGCTGGAGCGGGTGCCGCTGGTCCAGAAGCAGCTGATCACGCTGGCCCGCCGCAACGCGAAGCCGGTCATCGTCGCCACCCAGATGATGGAGTCGATGATCCACGCCTCGCGCCCGACCCGCGCCGAGGTCTCCGACGTCGCCAACGCCATCCTGGACGGCGCCGACGCGGTCATGCTCTCCGCCGAGTCGAGCGTCGGCAAGTACCCGATCGAGACCGTCCGCACCATGAGCCGGATCTGCGAGAAGGCCGAGGAGGAGCTGGCCTCCCAGGGCCTGCAGCCGCTCAACCCGGGCCGCAAGCCGCGCACCCAGGGCGGCTCCGTCGCCCGCGCCGCGTGCGAGCTGGGCGACTTCCTCGACGGCAAGGCACTGGTCGCGTTCACCAAGTCCGGCGACACCGCCCGCCGGCTGTCCCGCTACCGTTCGCCGATCCCGGTGATCGCCTTCACCCCGGACAGCGCCACCCGCAACCAGCTCTCGCTGAGCTGGGGCGTCGAGGCGTACGTGACCGAGCAGGTGGCCACCACCGACGCCATGGTCGCCCAGGTCGACCGTGAGCTGCTGCGGCTGCGCCGGCTCGACGAGGGCGACACCGTCATCGTCACCGCCGGTGTCCCGGTCGGCATCCCCGGCACCACCAACATGGTGCAGGTGCACCACCTGGGCACCCGGAGCGAGTGAGCCCCGGCCCGCCAGAACGCCCGTGGGGCGGTCCTCCCGTCCGGAGGGCCGCCCCACGGGCGTCACGGCGCCGCCCGCCCGGGGCGGGCCGTCCCGCTACTTGTCGCTGTAGGGCGCGTCGTCGTTGAACAGGTGCATCCCGGGGATGTGCAGGGTGCCGCCGAACTGGCCGGCCTGCTTGGCGGTGACGCCGGTCAGCTCCAGGTCCAGCGGGATCGGGATGGCGCCGATCAGGTCGTACAGCCAGCGCGGCAGGGTGTCCGGGGTGAGGGTGATCTCCCCCAGGTCGATCGGGATCGGCAGGCCGAGCAGCTTGGAGAGGTGGCCTGACAGCCGCTCCACGTACATGGTGACCTGGCCCTCGCGCATGGTCGAGGTGGAACCCGGGGCGCCCTGGACGTGGAAGGTCACGCCGTTGCCCTGAAGGGTCGACATGTCGAGGTTGTCGATGTCGACGCTGTCGACCACGAACTTCAGCACCCGCTTGCTGCCGGTCGGGGTCCGCACGTCGTAGACGCCGTGGAAGGTCGCGCCGTGCAGTGCCAGCCGGCTGGTCCGCAGCGTCCAGTTCTGCTCCGGGACGACGTGTCCGGGGGCGGGCGCGCCGGCGGTCAGACTCCGGGCGTCCACATCGCAGTTGGGGTTCTCGGTGGGCGTCGCGGACGGGCTGCCGGAGGCGCCCGCGGTGGGCGAGGCGGAGCCGGAGGCACCCTCGGTGGGCGTCGCCTTGGGGCTCGCCTTGCCGCTCGCCTTCCCGGTGGGCGTCGCGGCGGGCGAGGAGCCGCCGGAGGGCTCGGCCGCGGGCGGAGCGGCGTCCTGGGCGGCCGCCGGGGCCTGCTGCTGCCCGGGGGCGGGCTGGGCCGGGGTGCCCGTCCGCGGGGCCGGGGCGTCCGGTCCGGCCGGGGTGGTGGCCGCCGGCGGCGGGGTCGTCCCCGGCTTGGGGGCCGGGGTCGGGGCCGCGGTCGGGCTCGGGCTCGGCGAGGCGCTCGGGTTCAGCAGGTGGTTGATGCCGCCGACGATGTCGTCGATCAGCCCGGCCCGGGTGGCCTGGCCGGTGCCCCCGGCCGTACCGGTGCCGGTGTCCTGCCGGGCCGTGCCCGACGGGAGCGCGTCGCCGACGGCGCCCGCGCGGGCGGCGGGCTGCTGAGTGGCGGGCGTTCCGGCGGGCGTTCCGGCGGCCGGCTGGGTGGCGGGCGGCTTGACCGGCGAGGTGGGCTTCCCGGCGGGGGCGCCGGTGGGCGCCTGGGTCGGTACCGAGCCCGGGTCGGTCGAGGGCGCGGTGGTCGGCGCGGTCGTGGGTGCGGTGGTGGGTGCGGTGGTGGGTGCGGCGGTCGGCTCCGCGGACGGTCCCGGCGGCGGCTCGGGCAGCTCGCTCTTGGGGACGGGCGTCTCGATCGGCGTGACATCCGGCACGGCGACCGGCGCGTTGCCGCAGGGCTTGGCCGCGGCGGCCTCGGCCAGCGCCGGGTTGGGCGTGTAGGCGGCGGCCATCAGCAGCGCGGTCGGCACCGCGGCCATCGCCAGCGCGCGGCCTCTCAGCCGGACCCGTACCGGCGTGCGCGGGGCCGCGTGGCGGCCGGAGCGCCGGGCGGGGGCGGCCGGGTCGTCGGCTTGCCCGTCCGACCCGGTCACCGGGCGCCCTCCGGGTCGCCGGCGGCCTGCTTGGGCGCGACGGCCTGCTTGGGGGCGACGGCCTCGGCGGCGGGGCCGACGGGCGGCTCCTGCGGCCCGCCCTGGGCGGGCAGTTGGGCGGTGGGCGCCTCGGCGGCGGGCTCCGCCGTGGTGACGGCCGCGGGCTCTGCTGCGGGCTCCGTGGCGGTGACGGCGGCGGGCTCGGCGGCGGACTCGGTGGCGACGCTCTCCGCCACGGCAGCCGTGCCCTCGGCACCCTCGGCGCCCTTGGCCCGGCGGCGCCGACCGCCCCTGGCCGTCGACTCGGCCCTGGGCTCGGGCAGCGGCGCCCAGGAGACCATCAGCCCGCCGCCGATCAGGCCCGGCAGCAGTGCCATCCCGAAGCCCGCCAGGTTGGAGACCGGGATCGAGACCAGCGTCAGCAGGATGGTCGCTATGCCGCCGAACACCCGCACGGCGGGCTGGAACCAGGCGGTCAGACCGAGGATGATCATCAGGACGCCGATGATCATCGACCCGGCGCCGGCCGTGGTCGACATCGCGATGGTCAGGCCGCCGAACGTGATGTGCGCGTAAGGGAAGTAGAGGATCGGGACGCCGGCGATCATGGCCAGCAGGCCGCCCCAGAAGGGCCTGGTGCGGCGGAAAACACGGAAGTGCCGCCAGAGCCACCCGATCGGGTTCTGGTGGCCGGTCCGGGGTTCGACCGTTGCGCTGGACATGGTGCAGCTCCTCGACGTCGCTACGAGGGAAGGACATATGGGGGTGGGCCGGGAGAGGCGGTGCTCCGCCTGTCCCGGCCCGGGTGGACCCGTCGTCCGGGCCGGCCGCCCGGTCCGCCGTCAGGCGTGCCGGGCGGCCGTGCCGTCAGGCGAGGCTCAGAAGCACTCGTTGCCCGCGCCGTCGCCGCTCTTCAGCGCGAGGTTCAGGCCGTTGAGCTTGAAGGTGCCGGCCGAGGTGGCGCGGGCGACCTGCTGGACGCCGCTCAGGTCGGCCTTCTTGGCGGCCTGGGCGAAACCGGTCGGACCGGTCGGCAGGCCGGCGCCGCCGCCGGCCTTGGTGACGCCCGCGTGCGGGGCCCAGCCCTGGGTCGCCGTGCCCGGGAGGGTGGAGGCGTCCTGGCCGATGTTGATGTCGGTGAAGGTCGCGTCCGCCTTCAGCTGCTCCAGGTCGATCAGCAGGTTGTCGGCCTGGACCGGCTTGCCTGCCTCGGTACCGGCGTGCAGCTGGAGGGTGATCTTGCCCAGACCGAACGCGGTCAGGTCGGTCACCACCGACTGGCACAGGTTGGTGATGTCGGCGTGGTCGAAGGCCGAGACCGCGACCGGGTGCGGCTTGCCGTTCGCCTCGATGTCGACCGAGCCGAACTGGGAGAAGTTGGTGCCGTGCAGCTGGTCGGTGCTGACCTTGAACTGCTGGCCGGAAATGCTGAACGAGGCGGCGAGCGCACTGTTGGCGATCGAGACGCCGACCATCGCGGTGGCCGCGACGCTCGGCACCATCACCAGGGCGAAGCGCTTCCAGCGGGTCTTGCCGTAGGTCTGGGACATGCGAGTCCTCCTTCTAGGACGTACATCTCCGGCTCCCCGGCGGCGCGTCCCGCGCCGGTGGGGGCCTGGGATGGGAGAGAGCTACGTCCTCGGTAGCGGAGAGCGCCTTGGGCGTCGTCGGACGCGGGAGCGGTCCGCGTACAGCGGCCCTCCCGGCCAAGCACCGGCCGACCTTGTGGGGCGGCGGGCAGGACCGACGACATCGGCGATCACCCCCGAGCGACAACCAGCGACCGCGCAGGGCCGCGCGGCCGGTCGAAGGACAGGAACCGCCGTGGGACCGCGGATACCCCCCTGCCCTCCCTACCGCCGGCCGGAGCCGACGGATCACCCGGTGGGGATCCCTCGCCCCGCGTGGCCGACGGACTGTCGGCGGAGGCGGAGTCTGGGACCGGGCGTCGCCGATGCTGCTCGAATCCCGGGCGAAGCACAAGAGGTGCCTTACTGACGGGTAATGCAACATCCGGTGGTGTCGATCATGGAATGGGCGCCATCTGCACCGTGCGTGACGCCTTGAAGAAAGCGTGACGGCGAAATTTACCGGAAATACTGATGAAACACCCGTGGGCGGTCACCAAGAGTGACCGCCCACGGGTGAAATCAAGATTTGGTAAACCTCTGTCCGGTTGGCCTGATTGTCGCCAAATCACCTGGCGACACCGCAGGTCATCCGCCGTGCCAGACGGCGGCCCCGGACCGGGGCCTGACGGTGGCTCAGAACAGCACGCGCGCCAGCGCCGTACGGGCCGCGACGACCCGCGGGTCCTCCGGGCCGATCACCTCGAACAGCTCCAGCAGGCGCAGCCTGGCCGCGTCCCGGTCCTCGCCGGCTGTCCGCCCGACCGTGTCCACCAGGCGCCCGAAGGCGTCCTCGACGTGACCGCCGACCAGGTCCAGGTCGGCCGCCTGGAGCTGGATCCCGACGTTCTTCGGGTCGGCGGCGGCCGCCGCCCGGACGCTCTGGAGGTCCAAGCCCTCGATCCGCTGGAGCAGCTCCGCCTGGGCCAGGCCCAGCTTGGCCTCGGTGTTGCCCGGCTGGTCGGCGAGCACGTTCCGGTAGGCCTGGATGGCGCCGCCCAGGTCGCCGGAGTCCAGCGCGTCGTGCGCGGCGGACAGCGCCGGGTCCTCGGGGCGCTGCGGGGCCGCGGCCGGGTCCTCGCCCGGGGCGGCGCCGCCGCCCACGCCGAAGCGCTGCTCGGCGACCAGGATCAGCTGGTCCAGCACCTTGCGGATGTTGGCGGCGCTCTCCGCGCCCTGGAACAGCGGCACCAGCTGGCCGGCCACCACGGCCATCACGGCCGGGATGCCCTGGATGCCGAACTGCTGGGCGAGCAGCTGGTTGGAGTCCACGTCGATCTTGACGAGCACGAAGCGGCCGGCGTACTCCTCGGCCAGGCCCTCCAGGATCGGGCTGAGCTGCTTGCAGGGGCCGCACCACTCGGCCCAGAAGTCGATGACGACCGGCACCTCGGTGGAGCGCTGGACGACCTCGGCCTCGAAGGTGTCCTCGGTGACGTCGATGACGAGCGGGTGGAGGGGCTGGGGAACGGCGGTGCCGTCCGCTTCGGCGGTGGCCGCCTGACGGGCCCGCTCGGCCCGGGCCTGCTCGGCCTTCTGGGCGGCCTCGCCCGCCGCCTTCACTGCGGCGAGGTCGACCGCGCCGCGGAGGGCGGAGCTGTTGAGACGCGAATTCCGTGGCTGCATGGCACTATCCTCCCCCGTCCGCACTGCTCGCGGGCACCATCCCCGGGAAAGTCGCCCCGCGCGGACCGCGCGGCGCGGGTTCCCGGGCGCCGCGCCCTTCCCCCGGTAGCCTGAACCGTTCGGCGCGGATCCCCACCCGCGCCCGCGCCGTCCCGTCCCACGGGTACGGCGCCTGGTTGTCGCCAGCTTTCGCTACGAGTCGTAGCGTAACTGGAGCCGGTGCCCCGGCCGCAAGCCCCCTCGGCGGTTCGGGGACGTGAGCTGCCCCACTTTCCCGGTCGGCCCGGCTGCCCGAACGGGCGAACAGTCGCTACCGTTACCAGCCCCACCCAAGTTACTTACCAGTACAGAGCCAGGAGGCCCGGTGCCCGCCGCCCAGCCCCCCGCGGCCCCGGAGAGCACCGCCCCGGCAGCCCCGACCCCGGCAGGCGCGGTCCCGGAGACCGCCGGCGCCGCCCGCGCCAAGGGCCGGCCGCGCAGCGCCGCCGCCGACCGCGCGATCCTCGACGCCACCCGCGAGGCCCTCGCCGAACTCGGCTGGGGCGGACTGACCATGGGCCACGTGGCGAGCCGCGCCGGGGTCGCCAAGACCACCCTCTACCGCCGCTGGCCGTCCAAGAACGAACTCGTGGTCGACGCCGTCGCGACCCTGTTCGACGACCTGGTGATGCCCGACCTCGGCAGCCTGCGGGCCGACATCGAGGCCGTGGTGGCCCAGTTCGCCGACCTGCTGGCCCGCCCGGAGACCCAGGCCGCGCTGCTCGCGCTGTTCGCCGAGGGCACCCGCGACGGACAGCTGCGCCGCCGGATCCGCGAGGCCATCGTGGACCCGCAGAAGCGGCTGGTCCGCCAGGGCCGGGCCTCCGCCCAGGCGCGCGGCGAACTGGAGGCGGACACCGACCCCGACGCGGCCCGCGCGGAGGTCGACATCATCTTCGACACCATCGCGGGCACCGTCGAGCACCGCGTCCTGGTCAGCGGCGAACCGATCACCCCGGCGTGGACCCGCCGCTTCACCGACCTGCTGCTGGGCCCGCTCACCACCTGCTGAGGACACGGCGAAGCCGCCCGTACGGGTTCCGTACGGGCGGCCGCCGACCGGGACGCCCCAGCCGGGACGCGGTCAGAACGCCGCGTTCTCCTGGTACGTCCCCCACTCCTGGCGCAGCGCGTTGCAGATCTCGCCCAGCGTCGCCTCGGCGCGCACCGCGTCCAGCATCGGCGGGATCATCGACGCGCCCGAGCGCGCCGCCGCCAGCATGGCGTCCAGCCCGGCCCGCACGGCCGCCTCGTCCCGCGCCGCCTTGCGCTCGGCCAGCACCCGCACCTGCTCGCGCTCGACCTCGTGGCTGACCCGCAGGATCTCCAGCTCCGGGGTGACGCTGCGCGGGTGGCAGTTGACGCCGACCACGCGCTTGTCGCCCTTCTCCACCGACTGCTGGTACTGGAAGGCCGCCTCGGCGATCTCCCCGGTGAACCAGCCCTCCTCGATGCCGCGCAGGATGCCGGAGGTGATCGGGCCGATCTCGTGGTCCTCGCGGCCCTTGTCCAGGATCCGCTGGAAGATCGCCTCGGCCTGCTGCTCGATCCGGTCGGTCAGCGCCTCGACGTACCAGGAGCCGCCCAGCGGGTCGGCCACGTTGGCGACGCCGGTCTCCTCCATCAGCACCTGCTGGGTGCGCAGGGCGATCTCGGCGGCCTGCTCGGAGGGCAGCGCCAGGGTCTCGTCCAGGGCGTTGGTGTGCAGCGAGTTGGTGCCGCCGAGCACCGCGGCCAGCGCCTCGACGGCGGTGCGGACCACGTTGTTGTACGGCTGCTGCGCGGTGAGCGAGACGCCGGCCGTCTGGGTGTGGAAGCGCAGCCACTGCGCCTTGTCGGTCTTGGCGCCGAAGCGGTCGCGCATCCAGCGGGCCCAGATCCGGCGCGCGGCACGGAACTTGGCGATCTCCTCGAAGAAGTCCAGGTGCGCGTCGAAGAAGAAGGACAGGCCGGGCGCGAAGACGTCCACGTCCAGGCCCCGGGACAGCCCCAGCTCGACGTAGCCGAAGCCGTCCGCGAGGGTGTACGCCAGCTCCTGCGCGGCCGTCGACCCGGCCTCGCGGATGTGGTAGCCGGAGACGGACAGCGGCTTGTACGCGGGGATGCCCTCGGCGCAGTAGGCCATCAGGTCGCCGATCAGGCGCAGGTGCGGCTCGGGCGCGAAGAGCCACTCCTTCTGCGCGATGTACTCCTTGAAGATGTCCGTCTGCAGGGTGCCGTTGAGCACCGCCGGGTCGACGCCCTGGCGCTCGGCGGCGACGAGGTACATGCAGAAGACCGGGACGGCCGGGCCGCTGATCGTCATCGAGGTGGTGACCTCGCCGAGCGGGATGCCCTTGAACAGCACCTCCATGTCGGCGGCCGAGTCGATGGCCACGCCGCAGTGGCCGACCTCGCCGAGCGACTTGGCGTCGTCGGAGTCGTAGCCCATCAGGGTGGGCATGTCGAAGGCCACCGAGAGGCCGCCGCCGCCCGCGTCCAGGATCATCCGGTAGCGCTCGTTGGTCTGCTGCGCGTTGCCGAAGCCGGCGAACTGGCGGATGGTCCAGGTGCGGCCCCGGTATCCGGTCGGGTGCAGGCCCCGGGTGTACGGGTACTCGCCCGGCCAGCCGATCCGCTCGAAGCCCTCGTAGGCCTGCCCGGCGGGCGGGCCGTAGACCGGCTCGACCTCGTCGCCGGACAGGGTGCTGAAGTCGGCGTCCCGCTTCCGGGACTTGTCGTACCGCTGCTGCCAGCGCTGCCGTCCGCGCTCGATCTCCTCGGCGTCCATGGCCCCGAACTCCGCTCCGTAGGGCCGCCACGGCGACGGGCGGCACTGCTATTAGGACGTCCTACCAATTTACTCGGACGTCCTAGTACTTGTCGACGGCCATCCGCGGGCGAACGGCTGACCCGGGCGAACGGCTGACCCGGGCAACACGAAGGGCCCCTCCCCCGTGACGGGGAAGGGGCCCTCGGCGCGGACTCCCGGACTCAGACGCCGGCCGGCTGGCGGGCGCCGGCGCCCGCCGTCAGCCGCTCGGCGGCCTCGCCGGCCACCTTGCGCTCGAAGACGAAGGAGAGGAACGGGATGCAGCCCGCCGCCAGGGTCAGCACCAGCCGCCCGAGCGGCCACTTCAGCTTCTGCCCGAGCAGGAAGGTCACCACGAAGTACCCGATGTAGAGGTAGCCGTGCAGCATCGCGACGTACGTGGTCACCTCCTCGGCCTTGCCGAAGCCGTACTTCGCGACCATGAAGCCGCAGAACACCAGCAGCGCGACACCGGTCGCGATGGCCAGGGCCCGGTACCAGCCCAGCAGGGGGGTCGCCTTCATGTTCTTCCTCGCCTCGCTCGGCATTTTCGGCCGGTACGCCCGGATCCGCGCACCGCTCCCACGAGGGTAGCCGTCCTCACGCCCGCTCCTTCGCAGCCCCCTCGTCCGGCTCGGAGAAGTCGCCGGCCGCGACCCGCAGCGGCCTGAGCAGTTCGAACACCTGGCGGCACTGGTCGGGGCCGTACTCCTCCAGCCCGAACTCCATCGCCATCAGCTCCCGGGTGGCCTCCTCGACCGCCTCGCGGCCGCGCCCGGTGATCGCGGCCAGCACGCCGCGACCGTCCAGCGGGTTGGGGCGGCGGGCGACCAGTCCGGCCCGCTCCAGGCGGTCGACGGTGTTGGTCACGCTGGTCGGGTGGACCATCAGCCGCTCGCCGATCTTGGAGAGCGAGAGCTCGCCGGTCCGGCTGAAGGTCAGCAGCACCAGTGCCTCGTACCGGGCGAAGGTCAGCCCGTACGGCTTGAGCACCGCGTCCACCCGGGACAGCAGGATCTGGTGGGCGCGCATGATCGAGGTGATCGCCGCCATCGAGGGGACCCCGCCCCAACGGCGGGTCCACAGCTCGTCGGCGCGGGCGATCGGGTCGAAGTCGAGAGCGAGGGGCTTGGCCACCTCCTTACCGTACCGGCGGCCCGGACGGGCGCTACCAGGTGTCCTGATGGTGGACAAGCGGGACACGTGGCGGGATCCCGCCAATCGGACGGCCAGGTCCATACCAGGACATTGCACCGGCGTGAACCCTGGCCAACGGGCGCACGGCGCACCGGGGTTGACCGCCGATCACGCCACTGCCCCGCTACCAGGCCTCGGTTCGGATCGAAACCCGCTGAAAGGCGGGTCGATTCGCACCTTTTGTCGGTCCGTTCACAATCCTTCCGGCTGGCGGGACTTGGCCAATTCATGAACAAGACCTGTCATTTGATTTGCTCGATTGTCATGCTTTCCGCCAACCCCGTCCGGTAGCCACCACCCCCACCCACCGGTGGCCAGCCGCTCGACCGCTCGGGGCCCTGCACGTCAGCGCCCGTCCCGCCCCTCAGGTGCCGACCCGGCCCCCGGGACGCGGCGCGACCGCGCCCTACGCGGTTTCCCGGAAGGACTCGTCCGTGAAGCGAAAGCTCGCCGCAGTCGCCGTACTCTCCGCCACCGCCCTGCTCACCGGCGTCGTCCAGGTGAGCACCGTGGCCGTCGCGGACCCCGCCCCGCACTCCCGGTCCGCGCAGCGCGCCGACCTGATAGCCCTGGCGAACGGCCAAGCGGGCAAGGTGGCGCACGGCCTGGCCCTCGGCGGCCAGGAGCACCTGGTGGCCAAGGACGCCGTGGTCGACGCCGACGGCACCCGCCACTTCCGTTACGAGCGCACCTTCGCCGGCCTCCCCGTCCTGGGCGGAGACCTGGTGGTGCACCAGAAGGCCGACGGCTCGACCTCCTCCGTCGACCTGGCCACCGGCGCGCGGATCGCCCTGCCGAGCCTGACCCCGCAGATCCCCGCCGACAAGGCCGCCGCCCAGGCGACCGGCGCCGTGCGGTCCACCATCGGCATCGCCGCCGACGAGGACGAGGCACCGCTGACCGAGGTCCGCCAGACCGGCGCCGCCGAGCTGGTCGTCTGGGCCACCGACGGCACCCCGCGCCTGGCGTACCGCACCACGGTCGAGGGCCTGCGCGCCGACGGCACCCCGAGCAGCCAGCTGCTGGTCACCGACGCGGCCGGCGGCCAGGTGCTCTCCAGCCACGAGCAGGTGCAGACCGCCACCGGCTCCGGCAAGGGCGTCTTCGTCGGCACCGTCCCGCTGACCACCACCCAGAGCGGCACCTCGTACCAGCTGAAGGACGCGAGCCGCGGCGGGCAGGCCACCTTCACCCTGAAGAACAAGACCTCCGGCTCCGGCACCCTGGTCGCCAACACCACCAACAGCTTCGGCAACGGCCTGGCCTCCAACGCGGAGTCCGCCGCCGTCGACGCCCAGTACGGCGCCGCGGCCACCTGGGACTTCTACAAGAACACCTTCGGCCGCAACGGCATCAAGAACAACGGCGTCGGCGCCACCAGCCGGGTCCACTACGGCACCAACTACGTCAACGCCTTCTGGAACGACAGCTGCTTCTGCATGACGTACGGCGACGGCGCGAGCAACACCCACCCGCTGACCGCGCTGGACGTGGCCGGCCACGAGATGACCCACGGCGTCACCTCCGCCACCGCGGGCCTGAACTACTCGGGCGAGTCCGGCGGCCTCAACGAGGCCACCTCGGACATCTTCGGCACCATGGTCGAGTGGTACGCGAACCTGCCCTCCGACCCGCCGGACTACCTGATCGGCGAGCAGATCAACATCAACGGTGACGGCAAGCCGCTGCGCTACATGGACCAGCCCTCCAAGGACGGGCGCTCGGCCGACTACTGGTCCTCCTCGGTCGGCAACCTGGACGTCCACTACTCCTCCGGCGTCGCCAACCACTTCTTCTACCTGCTCGCCGAGGGCAGCGGCGCCAAGACCGTCAACGGCGTCAGCTACAACAGCCCGACGTACAACGGCTCGACCCTCGCCGGCATCGGCCGGGACAAGGCCGCGCAGATCTGGTACCGCGCGCTGACCACCTACTTCACCTCCACCACCAACTACGCGGCCGCCCGCACCGGCAGCCTGAAGGCCGCGACGGACCTGTACGGCGCCGGCAGCGCCGAGTACAACGCCGTCGCCGCGACCTGGACCGCCGTCAACGTCAACTGACGTACGGCGCACGGCACACGGCACACGCGCAGCGGACGTCCCGGGGCCCGTCGAGGGCGGGCCCCGGGACGCCCGGCCACCGGGCACGTCCCGCCACCGGGGGCGTCCGGCTGTCAAGGACGTCCGGCTGGCGGAGTCCCGCCAGGGGGAACGAACCCGCCGATACCGGGCAGCGGACAGCAACCGAACCATCCGTACCGGCACTGGCGATTCCTGGCCAAACCCCGGACGCGACCTGTCCATTCATGCCAACGATTGTCATGCTTCTGACCAAGTCCCGTCCAAGCCCCGCCACCCCCACCCGATTCGGCGGAGCTTCAGGAACCGCACGGGACCAGCACGTCCGCGCCCTACCGCCCCACGGTGCCAACCCCGGCGCCCCGGTACGCGGCGCACCCGCATGCACCCCGCGGGTCTCGTGGAAGGAACACCCGTCCGTGAAGCGAAAGCTGACTGCCGGAGCCGTACTCTCCGCCACCGCCCTGCTCGCCGGCGTCGTCCAGATCGCCGCCGTCCCCGCCGCCCAGGCCGCCGCCCCCTCGCCCGCCCAGCAGCAGTCCGCGCTGCTCGCGCTGGCCGACGGGCAGAGCGCCCCGGTCGCCCGGGCCCTGGCCCTCGGCGGCCAGGAGAAGCTGGTGCCCAAGGACGTCGTGGTGGACCAGGACGGCACCCGCCACCTGCGGTACGACCGGACGTACGCCGGACTGCCGGTGCTCGGCGGCGACCTCGTCGTCCACCAGAAGGCCGACGGCTCGGTGAAGTCCGTCGACCAGGCCTTCGCCGGCCGCCTGTCGGTCCCCAGCCTGACCCCCGCCCTGTCCGCGCCCCAGGCCGCCGAGCAGGCGACCGCCGCGGTGCGGGCGACCGTCGGCATCGCCGCCGACCAGGACGAGGCCGCGCTCACCCGGGTCGACGGCGCCGGCGCGCCCGAGCTGGTCGTCTGGGCCGCCGACGGCACCCCGCGACTGGCCCACCGCACGGTGGTCGAGGGCCTGCGGGCCGACGGCACCCCGAGCCGCCAGGAGGTCGTCACCGACGCCGCCACCGGCCGGGTGCTCGCCACCGACGAGAAGGTGCAGACCGCGACCGGCACCGGCAAGGGCGTCAACGTCGGCACCGTCACGCTGACCACCACCCAGAGCGGCACCTCGTACCAGCTCAAGGACGCCACCCGGGGCAACCAGTCCACCACCGACCTCAAGGGCGGCACCTCCGGCAGCGGCACGCTGTTCGCCAACACCACCAACAGCTTCGGCAACGGCACGCCGTCCAACCGCGAGTCCGCCGCCGTCGACGCGCAGTTCGGCGCGGCCGCCACCTGGGACTACTACAAGAACACCTTCGGCCGCAACGGCATCAAGAACAACGGGGTCGGCGCCGCCAGCCGGGTCCACTACAGCACCAACTACGTCAACGCGTTCTGGGACGACTCCTGCTTCTGCATGACGTACGGCGACGGCTCCGGCAACACCCACCCGCTGACCGCCATCGACGTCTCCGGCCACGAGATGAGCCACGGCGTCACCTCCGCCACCGCCGGCCTGATCTACTCCGGCGAGTCCGGCGGCCTCAACGAGGCCACCTCGGACATCTTCGGCACCATGGTCGAGTGGTCGGCCAACCTGCCCGCCGACCCGCCGGACTACCTGATCGGCGAGAAGCTCAACATCAACGGCAACGGCACGCCGCTGCGCTACATGGACAAGCCCTCCAAGGACGGCGCCTCGGCCGACTACTGGTCCTCCACCGTCGGCAACAAGGACGTCCACTACTCGTCCGGCGTCGCCAACCACTTCTTCTACCTGCTGTCCGAGGGCAGCGGCGCGAAGGTGATCAACGGCGTCAGCTACAACAGCCCGACCTCCAACAACTCGACGCTGACCGGCATCGGCCGGACCAAGGCGGCGGCCGTCTGGTACCGCGCGCTGACGGTCTACATGACCTCCACCACCAACTACAAGGCCGCCCGCGCGGCGACCCTGAAGGCCGCCACCGACCTGTACGGCGCGACCAGCACCGAGTACAAGGCGGTCGCGGCCGCCTGGAGCGGCGTGAACGTCAACTAGCCGCTCCGGCGCGAGCCACCCCGGCGTGAACCACCCCGGAAAGAACGCGAGCCACCCCCGGTAAGAAACGGCGACAGGCTGCCGCGGCCCTTTGGGAGAGGAGGCCGTGGCAGCCTGTCGACCGTGTGCGCGCCGCAGGTCAGGCGGTGGCGGGCTTGAGCTCCCCGCGCTCCTCGCGGGCGAGCATCCGCTCGGCGAAGAAGCCGCCGGTGGGCAGCACCGAGAGGACGAACAGCAGCACGCCGCGCTTGGCGTCCCACTTCTGCGCCTGCCAGGCCTGGATCCAGAAGACCACGTAGAGGATGAACAGGATCCCGTGGACCATGCCCATCACCGGGACGCCGTCGAACGAGGTGGTCCGCTTCAGCACCGAGCAGATCAGCAGCAGGATGAACGAGACCCCTTCGGGGCCGGAGATCAGGCGCAGGCGGTGGACGGCGCTGCTGTTCACGTTGGATACCTCAATACGGGGGTCGGAGGCGCGGGGGCGCTTGTGAAGCGACTCACAAGCCTTCGGGCCATTATCACCGAGCACATGTCCGGGCCCCCGTCCGGGGGTGGGCTCCGTGCCCGATCTCACAGCGCCCGCCCGAACCGCCCCCGGGGCCCCCGCCCGGGTTGTCACAGCTGTGTGCCGGAACGCCACCGGGCGCGAACGCCCGTCACCGGGAACCCCTATCCTGCTGCCCGCGCGCCCACCGATCCGGGCGCCGGAAGCACCACGCCACGGGGGTAGTCACCACATGTTCAAGCGCGACTGGGACCGCAGGACCTGCGCGAAGCGCGGCCACACCACCTACCGGCCTGCCGAGCCCGAGCTGGCCTCCCGGCTGCACGCCGCCACCGCCCTCGGCGACGCCTGGCGCTGCCTGCGCTGCGGCGACTTCGCACTGGGCGAGCCGCACGGCTCCGGCCCCGCCGCGGACGCGCCGCTGGTTCCGCGCGGCAAGGCGCTGCGGGACCTCTTCATCCTGCGCTTCCTCGCCGTCGAGCGGGTGCTGCGCGGGCTGCTGATCATCGTGATCGCCTGGGCCGTGTGGAAGTTCTCCAACAGCCAGGACGCGGTGCACCGGGTCTTCGACGAGAACCTGTCGGTCTTCCGGCCGGTCACCGAGCACTTCCACTGGGACCTCGAACACGCGCCGATCGTCGAGACCATCCGCAAGACCTTCGACTTCAAGAAGAGCACCCTGCTGATCGTCGCCGGCGCGCTGGTGGCCTACGCGCTGATCGAGATCGTCGAGGCCGTCGGCCTCTGGCTCAACAAGCGCTGGGCCGAGTACCTGACGGTGGTGGCCACCGCGGCCTTCCTGCCGCTGGAGGGCTACGAGCTCAGCCACCACGTCAGCGCGCTGAAGGTCTGCACCCTGGTGCTGAACATCGCGGCGGTCCTCTGGATCATGCTCTCCAAGCGCCTGTTCGGCCTGCGAGGCGGCGCTGCCGCGTTCGAGGCGGAGCGCCACTCGGCCTCGCTGCTGGAGGTCGAGCAGGCGGCCGGCACGGTTCCGCGCCCCGGACACGGGGCGCACGCCCACTCCTGAGCGGCGCGTTTTGTCGCAGGCCGGTACCAGTCCGGCCGCGAACCCTCGCCGGGCCACGGCCGCAACGGCTAGATTGCGGCCGTGGCACAGTTCAGACTCCAGGGATCCCGCGTACTCGCCGTCGAGTTGGGCGGGGACGCCGTCAAGGCCAGACACGGCTCGATGGTCGCCTACACCGGGCAGATGACCTTCAAGAAGCTGACCGGCGGCGGGGACGGCCTACGCGGCATGGTCACCCGCCGGCTCACCGGCGAGAAGATGACCGTGATGGAGGTGAAGGGCCAGGGCACCTGCTACTTCGCCGACAAGGCCACCGAGATCAACCTGGTCAGGCTGAACGGCGAGGCGCTGTACGTCGAGTCGGACAACCTGCTCTGCACGGACGCCGGCCTGCACACCGGCACCAGCTTCACCGGCCTGAACGGCATGTCCTCCGGCAACGGCCTCTTCACCACCAAGGTGGAGGGGCACGGCTGGGCCGCCGTGACGTCCAACGGCCCGGCCATCATCCTGCGGGTCGACAAGAGCATGCCGCTGCGGGTGGACCCGGGCGCGTACGTGGCGCA
Source organism: Kitasatospora sp. NPDC056446 (assembly GCF_042796115.1). Lineage (NCBI taxonomy): Bacteria > Bacillati > Actinomycetota > Actinomycetes > Kitasatosporales > Streptomycetaceae > Kitasatospora > Kitasatospora sp. NPDC056446. The sequence goes on from NZ_JBHTRF010000062.1 coordinate 49,679, forward strand.
CACCGGCAACCTGCACCGCAGCATCAAGTCGGGCGCGGGCTGGACCACGGTGATCGGCGAGGGCGGCGGCGAGGCGGTCCAGGTCGAGTTCACCGGAGACGGCCTGGTGTACGTCCAGCCCTCCGAGAAGACCACCATCGGAGGTGACGTCTGATGGGCTTCACGAAGATCAACGGGAAGATGATCGAGGCCCTGGTGGTGCCCGGGCAGCGGCTGTTCAGCCAGCGCGGCGCGATGCTCGCCTACTCCGGCGAGGTCCGTTTCACGCCGAACATCACCGGCGGGCAGGGCGGCGTGATGTCGATGATCGGACGCCGGGTGGCCAACGAGGACACCCCGCTGATGACCGTCGAGGGCCAGGGCCGGGTCATGTTCGGCCACGGCGGCCACCACGTCCACGTGATCGACCTGCTCGGCGACACCCTGTACGTCGAGGCCGACCGGCTGCTCGCCTTCGAGGGGACGCTGCGCCAGTCCACCATGTTCATGGGCTCGCAGGGCGGCGTGATGGGCATGGTCCGGGGCCAGGTCACCGGGCAGGGCCTGTTCACCACCAAGCTGGAGGGCAAGGGCTCGGTCGCGGTGATGGCCCACGGCGGCGTCTTCGAGCTGCCGATCGTCCCCGGCCAGGCGGTGCACGTCGACCCGCAGGCGTACGTGGCGCACCGCGGCGACGTCCGCAACAAGCTGTCCACCGCGCTCGGCTGGCGCGACATGATCGGCCGCGGCTCGGGCGAGGCGTTCCAGCTGGAGCTGTCCGGACAGGGCGCGGTGTACGTCCAGGCGAGCGAGGAGAAGCTCTGATGTCCTACCCGCCGCAGCCCCCGTACGGGTCCCCGCACGACCAGCCGACCCAGCCCGGCTTCGCCGTGCCGCCGCCCCCGCCGAACCACGGCCCCCAGCAGGGCGGTTACCCGCCCCCGCCGCCGGGGCAGCCCCACCAGCCGCCGCACCAGCCGGCCCACCAGCCGCCGCAGTCCTACGCGCAGGAGCAGTTCGGCGGCCCGGTCGCGCCGCTGCCGACCGCCCACGGCGGGGCCGGCCCGGTGGTGCACGACGTGTACAGCCTGCCGGTCAACGACAACGTCAACCCGTACGCCTTCTCGGTTGAGCTGAACGGGGCCTATTTCCTGCAGAAGGGGAAGATGGTCGCCTACTACGGCGACATCACCTTCAAGGGCGTCGGCGCCGGCATGGTCGACCGGATGCTCGGGCAGCACTTCAACTCGCCGATGCACGCGTCGGACTGGGTGGTCGCCGAGGGGCGGGGCAAGCTGCTGCTGGCCGACCGCGCCTTCGACCTCAACTCCTACGACCTGGAGGACGGCAACCTGACCGTCCGCTCCGGCAACCTGCTCGCGTTCGACCCGACGCTGCGGCTCAAGCAGTCGATCATCCCGGGCTTCCTGACCCTGATCGGCACCGGCCGCTTCGTCGCCGCCTCCAACGGGCCGGTGCACTTCGTGGAGCCGCCGATCCGGGTGGACCCGCAGGCGCTGGTCGGCTGGGCGGACTGCCCCGCGCCGTGCCACCACTACGACCACGACTACATGCACGGGCTGATCGGCGGCCTGCGGCGGCTGACCGGCATCGGCGGCGCCTCCGGCGAGGAGCACCAGTTCGAGTTCATCGGCGCCGGGCAGGTGCTGCTGCAGTCCAGCGAGAAGCTGATGGCGGAGCGGTCGGTCGGCGAGGTGGGGGCCGAGGCGGGCGTCCCGGTGGGCGGGGTGCCGTCCCAGCCGGGTTCGGCCGGGCACGGCGGGGGCAACCCCAATGTGCCGGGGCTGGGTAACCTGGGCGACCTCGGCCGGCGTTTCGGCCTGTAAACTCGTACAACATTTAACTAAATCGGCTATGCTGGATCCCATGGAATCGCACACGATCGACACTGCGGGCAACCCTCCGTCGCAGCCCGAGGAGGAGACTCCCTGGTTGACCGCCAGGGAGCAGCGGATGTGGCGCGCCCATCTGGAGGTCGCCAAGCTGCTGGACTACCAGCTCAGCCGCGAACTCCAGCCCCACAACCTGGCGATCAACGACTACGAGATCCTGGTCGTGCTCTCCGAGGCCCCCGACCGCCGGATGCGGATGACCGACCTCGCGACCGCCACCCTGCAGTCCAAGAGCCGGCTCTCGCACCAGATCACCCGGATGGAGAACGCCGGCCTGGTGCTCCGCCAAGAGTGCCCCGGCGACCGGCGCGGCCTCTACGCCCACCTCACCGAACAGGGCTGGGAGACCATGCAGCGGGTCGCCCCGGACCACGTGCGCAGCGTCCGGACGCACTTCATCGACCGCTTCACCCCCGAGCAGCTGGACGCCATGTTCGAGGCGCTGGCACCGATCGCGGAACACCTGCGCGGCCTGCGCGGCCGCCCGTAAGACGCGTCCGCGCACGTACGGCGGAAGGGGCCGGCACCCCGGGCCCGCCCCCG
>NZ_JBHTRF010000063.1:0-51974 GCF_042796115.1 Kitasatospora sp. NPDC056446
CCTCCGGCGCGGCCCAGGCCGCCGCCCGCGCCCGGAACGCGGCGGCGGCAGCCGCCACGGACGCCTCGATGGCCCCGGCCGCGCGCCGGGCCGCCGAGGACGCCAGCACGGCGGCACGGATGGCCTGCGACGTCGGCGACGCGGCCGACCAGGCGGCCAACGCGGCAGCCGCCGCCGGAGCCGCGGCGACGGCGGCCTACGCCGCGAGCGGCAACGTGGAAGCCGCCGCGAGCTCCGCCGAACAGGCCAGCGCCCTCGCCGACCAGGCCGGCGCCTCCTCCGCCGAGGCCCGGCAGGCCGCCGACACCGCCCGGCGCAACGCCCGGGAAGCCAAGCGGGCCAGCAACGCCGCGTCCGCGCTCGCGGCCGAGGCCGCCGCGGCCGCCCACGAGGCCCGCAACGCCGCCTACTCCGCCGCCACCCACGCCGACAACGCCGCCACGGCCGCCAAGGACGCCGCCGACCACGCCGGCGACGCCGCCACCGCGGCACAGAAGTCCACCGCCCACGCGGCGGCGGCACAACAGGCGGCCGACGCCGCCTCCTCCGCCGTCGCCCAGGCCAGGGTCGTCGAGGCGCTGGCCCGCAAGAGCGAGCAGGAAGAGGTCAACGCCCGCTCCGCCGCCGCCGTCGAACGGGCCCGCGATCTGCGGGCCACGGACGACCTCGGCAAGGCCTCGGCCGCCCGCGCGACCGAGGACGCCAAGAAGCTCGACGCGGAAGCGGTGCGCGTGGCCGCCGAAGCCGCCCAACCGGGAACCGACCGGGCGGTGGTGCTCGCCGACGGCCGCAAGATGGCCGTGGCCGCCATGAAGACCCGAGGCTCCTGGAGCCGCGCCGCCGCACAGGCCGCGCTACGCGGGAGCGACCAGGACATGGTCGACTACGCCCTCACCGGGTGGCGGACCGCCAACGGCCAGGACGACCGCGTCCACGTCCAGCACCTGGCCGACGAAACCGGACTGGCCGTCCTGCACGACGCGGCCCTCGCCGCCCTGGCAGGTGACGACGCGCAGGTCCATGCCTTCCTGGAGAAGGGGCGGCACCAGGTCGCCGCCGCCGACTACCGCGTCCGGGTCTCGAAGATCGGCGAGAGCGGCGGGCGGGGCGTGAAGGACGCGGCCGACGCCGCCCTCGCCACCGGCTCGGTCGACTCCCTCGTCACCTTCCTCACCACCACGCAGTACAGCGCCCGCGAGGCCGACGACCGGGTCCGCATCGCCCAACTCGCCGACGCCGGAGGCCCCGAGGTCAAACTCGCCGCGAACGCCACGCTCGAAGGACCGGCGACCGCCCTGCGGTCCTTCGTCCAGGTCGGCCAGTACCGGGCACAGCGCAGGGACGCCCTCACCGACGCCCACGTCGCACAGGTCCAGAACCTGATCGCCGGCGCGCAGCAAGTCGCCTCCCTCGCACAGCAGGACGCCGCGCTCGCGGGCCGGGTCGCGGCCGTCGCCCGGCAGGCCGCGTCCGAGGCGGACGGCTACGCCAAGCAGGCCCAGGCCTCCGCCGACGCGGCGGCCGGCTACGCCAAGCAGGCCGCCGACTCCGCAACCAGCGCGGACGCCTCCGCCGCCCGGGCCGCCCAGTCCGCGCGGACGGCCCGACAGGCCTCCGCCAGTGCCGACCAGGCCGCCGCCCGCGCCATCAGTTCCGCATCGAGCGCGCAGGCCTCGGCAGCCTGGGCCCGCGGGTCCGCCAACTCGGCATGGGAGGCAGCGGACCAGGCCCGTGCCTCCGCCATCGCCGCGGGCAAGGACGCGGTAGCGGCGGGCCAGGCGGCCCAGGACGCGTACTCGGCGGTCATCGTCAAGGTGCAGAACGAGGAAGCGGAGTACCAGCGGACCGAGGAACTCTGGCGGGCCGCACCGGACCCGGGCGACCCGGCCGACGACGGAGGCTGGCTGCCCGACTGGTTGAACGACGCCCTCGACACGGCCACCGACTACACCGTCTCCATCTTCACCAACCCCGACCTCTGGATCGGAGCGGGAGAGATCGCCCTCGGCACCATCGCGATCGACGGCGGCATCACCGTGGCCGGCGGCGGCGCGGCCCTGTGCCTCACCGGGATCGGCTGCCTGGCGGGAGCCCCCGCCATCGCCGGTGGCGGTGCGCTCGTCACGGCCGGTGCCTACGGGGTGGTCGACGGCGCCCAACGCTTCAACGACGGTGTCGGAACCGTTCTTCGCAACGCCCGGAACCGGCAGAGCGTCTCGCCCTCCAACCAGGCCGTCCAGCCCGGACCGTACCAGGCCCCCAAGAAACTTCCCGCGTTCCCGGAAGCCACCAAGGCGCACTCCAAGACCCCGGTCCAGGGCGGGGGAGGACTGCGCAAGCGGTGGAAGGACCCGAAGGGAACCATCTACGAGTGGGACTCCCAGCACGGCACCGTGGAGAAGTACAACAAGCGGGGCAAGCACCTGGGAGAATTCGACAAGGACACGGGAGCGCAGCTGAAGCCGGCTGACAAGTCGCGAGAGGTGGAGCCGTGATCTTCCTCATCTCGGCGTACAGGAAAGGGGCCGACTTCCCTGAGTCGGAGATCGATGTCACCGATCTGGGCGGGGAGTTCCTGGCCGGTCTGTTCGGAATCCCCTTGAGGGAGTTCTCCGACGTCCACCCCATCGGGGAGGGACACGCCGAAGCGATCAGCCGGCGGTCCGGCGTCACGTTCGACCTGGCCTCCCGCGACTACTTCCTCGAAGTCGAGGCCGATTAGCCCCGCGACCACCCGAGACAGGCGGCCCGTCGATCGACTCGACGGGCCGCCGACGTCGTCGGGGCGGAAGGAGTGGCCGGCGCGACCGGCCGCGAGCGCGGTTCCGCCCTGTGGGCCGGCCACCCGCGGCTTGGTCTAGTTCACGCCGGAACCGATCGCCGTGAGTGTGGTTCCGGTCGTGAGGTAGGCACGTTTCCCGTCGACGACGAAGCGTCCCCAGTTTCCGTAGGACGGCGCCGGTGTGGGCGCGTACTTCCAGCGGGTGGTCCCGTCTGCCAGGTTGACCGCCCACAGCGTCCCGTCCTCGCCCTGGATGTAGAAGACGCCGTTGGCGCAGCACGGGATGGCGAGGGGGGTGAACCCGCGCTTCGGACCGGCGACCAGCCATCGCTGTGCGCCGGTCCTCGCGTCGAAGGCGTACAGGGTCCGGCGGTCGTCGACCAGGACCGTGTTTCCGTCCGAGCCCGCCGTGGGCCGTTCGAAGGGGGGTCCGTAGACGCCCCCGGCCGTGGGGTAGGTCCACGCCTCGGCGCCGGTCTCCGGATCGAGCGCGTACAGCTGGTCGGTGGCCCCGTAGACGAAGTGCCCGCCGGCCAGGCAGAACGCCTGGGTGTCGCGTCGCGCGAAGTCCGGCGCGCAGTTGGGAATGGTGTGCTCCCAGCCCTTGGCGCCGGTGGCGGCGTCGTACGTCTGGAGCCGGCCGGTGCTGCCGTCGACCTGCGTTCCCGTCAGGACGGGGCCTCTGCCGGAGGGCACCAGTACGGCTCCGATGTCCTTGCCGGTCGCCCTCCAGGCCTCCTGGCGCCTGATGGTGTCGAAGGCCCAGATGAACCCGGAGTCCGAGAAGCCTTCGGCGTCGGTGGACGCCGAGCCGGTGACGTAGACGATGCCGTTCGAGGCACCGGCGACGCGTTGCGCCTGCCAGGCCGGTTCGGGGAGTTCCGCGCTCCAGGCCACGGTGCCGGTGGTGCTGTCGACAGCGGCCAGGACGTCCTTGCCCGAGGCGGTCCGACCGGCCGCGTACACCACCGTGCCGGCTGCCAGGAGCTGGCCGCCGACCCCGGACAGACCGGTCATCCTGACGGGAGCGGGCCACAGGGGCCGACCCGTCGCCGTGTCGTAGGCGGTGATGCCGTAGTAGGAGATGCTGATGACGGCCCCGTCGGCCACGGTCAGGCCGTCGCTGCTGTCCAGGATGCTCGGCGGGGGCTTCTTGACGTCGAACGTCGCCGTCCAGGCCGCCGTCGCGTCGGCTCCGGCGAGCACGAGTTGCCGCACCGATGTGCCGGAGGGCGTCTGCTGCTCCGGCGGCGGGGACCCGGCGCCGGGCGGTGGTTTCGGGCCGGAGCCGGCCTTGCCGCCGGACAGCACCACGGCCGCACCGCCGCCGAGCAGGACGGCGCCGCCCGCGGCGGCGAGCAGCAGCTTGCGACGGTTCAGCCCGTGCGGGCCGGCGGGATGGGCTGGATCGGACATCGGACCTCCGTAGGCGTTCCGGGGTGATCGCACCGCTGTCGCGGGTCGTTCATCTGCCGGTCTCGTTGATCGCGATCAGTTTCTGACCGTGCCGGACGTAGATGCGGCCGCCGGTGCCGGTCACCGCGATGCTCTCGCTCGGCGCCCCTACCGGGAACAGCGCCTTCCAGCGGGCCGCGCCGTTCGCCGAGTTGACCGCCCACAGGTAGGAGCCCTTGTCCCGCACGTAGACGGTGTCGCCGATGTGCTGCGGCGCGGTCGCGGGGTCCAGCGACGTGGTGGAGGCGGTCTTCCATCTGACCGACCCCGTCCTGGAATCCAGTGCGTAGAGGGTCGTCGCGTCGGTGATGTAGACGGTTCCGCCGTCCGGACTCGCGGAGGGGTAGCCCCAACTGGCGCTGGCACCCGGTGGCAGGACCCACACCTGCTTGCCGGTCTCCGCGTCGAGCGCGTAGAGCAGATTCGCGGCCAGGACGAACAGCCCGCCGGCCGCGCACGCGGTTCTGGCCGAACCCGAAAGCCCCAGCATGAGCGCGCCGATCGGAACCGGCATCGTCCAGCCCCGCTCGCCCTTGGCAGCGTCGACGGCCTGCACCCGGCCCCCGTCGAAGTCGTCGTCCGCGGCTCCGACGAGGAGCCTGCCGCCGGTCGTCGGCACCACCACGACCCCGACCTTGTCGTCGTAGAGTTCCCAGGCTCCGCGCCGGTTCGCGATGTCCACGGCCCAGACGAAGCTGTCGACGATGTGCTTCGCCGTGACCCCGGGGCCCTTGCTCCCGAGCCCCGTCACATAGGCCATGCCGCCCAGCGGTCCCAGGACGCCGTCCGGGGTCCAGTCGTTCGGATGCGGCAGGGGAATCGTCCATGCCACCTGTCCGGCCGACGTGTCGATCGCGGCGAGCACCCAGTTCCAGTTGACCTGACCGGTCACGTACAGCATTCCGTGCCCGTCCCCGGCGACGGAGTCCGGCACGGACGAGTTGGTCAACGGCAGCGGCCCCCACTTGGCCTTGCCGAGGTGGTCGAAGGCCATCACACCGGCGTGGCTGATGCTCACGAGCAGGCCGTCCACCAGGGCGACACTGTTGCCCGTGGCGTCCAGGGACGTGGTCCAGGCGCGAGCGGCGTCCGGCGCGTCCAGCAGCCCGGCCTTCCCGCCCTCGGACGTGGACGGGTCGGAATTCGTCCCGAGACCGAGCTCCGGCAGCGCGATCGCCGCACCGGCTGCTCCCAGGGTGAGCGCTCCGCCGACCATCAGGGCGCGCCGGCCCACGACCGTCCGGCTGCCGCGCCTGATGCCGACCGCGGCCGACCGTCGCCGGGCGACGAGCCAGGACGCGAGCCGGTGGCCGGTGCCGACGGGCAGCGCTCCGTGCTCGACGGGCACAGCCGTGCGCTCCGCCGCCGGGAGGGCTCCCGTGTCCACCGCGTTCCGCGCGAAGGCGAGTTCGTCGGCGGTGTCCACGACGAGCGCACTCGGCTCGGGCCTCAGATGACGGTCAGGGAGGTCCAGACTCAGGAACCGGGCCGCGACCTCCCTGTGGATGGCCTTGAGAGTCAGTTCCGGGCCCGCGCCCACGATGCCGGCACGCACCACCTCGGTGAAGATCTTGGTGAAGTAGGTCAGGCCGCCACGCCCCTCCTCGAAAATCGCCTTCTGGGAGGCACGCGAGGCGGTGAGCGTGTACGCCCCGGCGACCTTCGTGACCAGCCGGACCTGGTCGGCCAGACCCGCGCCCTGGGTGTTTCCGGTCGCCAGGCCGGAGAAGCAGCAGTCGAGGATGAGCACCTTGACCCTGGCGCGGCACCTGCGCTCAAGCTCCTCACGCAGGTCGTTGAGCCGGAGGGACGTGGCGTACCGCATCTTCGGGTCGGCATGGGTGTCGACCAGCGCCATTCCCAGGTGTTCCCCGTCCAGCAGCTGGCCGTGACCGACGTAGTGGAACACCAGCACGTCGGTGGTGCTGTGGATGAGCGCCGCGATCCGCTCGTAGGGGCCGTCGCGGGTGCTCAGGTCCTCCAGTACGACCACCCGGGATGCCGGCCACCCGCACAGCGGTCCGGTCAGGAGCTCCCACATGGCCCGCAGGCTGTTACGGGCCGCCCGCATCTCGGCCAGGCCGTGCGTGTAGTGGGAGGTGCCGACCAGGATCGCCGTCGAGCGAGCGAAGTCGATCCCGGTCATGACAGCTCCCGGAACTCCTCGCCCGCCGCGTTCAGCAGTCGCGCCAGGGCATCGGGATCCGGCCCGCGCAGCTCCACCTCGGTCTCGCCGACCCTCACCCGCACCTGGGTCACCCTCGACTCCACCCAGGTCGACAGGGCGTTCAGCGCGACCGTGATCGCGCCGCCGGCCCCGCACACCACGCTGAGGAACGCCCAGACGTCACCCTGCTCCCCCGGCCCCGAGGGAGCGGGTACCGGTTCCGTGCTGACCCCCTGGACGTCGTCGAGCCAGGCACGCAGGGAGTCCATGCCCCTGCCGTCCCCGAGATAGATCCGCAGCTCCACGCTCATACCCGATCACTCCCTCATGGTGATCAACTTCCGTGATTCGAACAACACTTGGGACCAAGCAGTAGTCGAGCCTAGCGCCCGGCGGCACCACCGTGAGCGAGGATGACGACATCGGTCAGCCCTTCGAGGGATTCAAGGGATCCGAGGGAATCGAGCGATGCGACGGGGTGGACCCCGCGGCCCCGGCGCGGCCTGAACCTCGGGCGCGAACGTCCGTTCGGTGAACGGCCGCTCGGCGGACGTCAGCTCGATGTCGATGCGGTGTGACGGGCCGGGTCGGTGGCGCTTGGTCGTGGGATGGTTGCAGAATGTGCGCATGGTGAACTTCGCTGACGATGTTCCTGGTTACCTCTCCATCAGGATGGCCGCCCCCGACGGCCCGGTGGCGGAGATCGCTGAGGTCGAGGCGTGGGCGGCGCGCGAGAGGTATCCGCGGATCCTGTCGGCCGGGAGCCCGGTCTTCGGTGTCGCCCGCGAACGGTCGGAGGGCGGCTGGGAGTTGTGCTCCATGATGGTCGAGACGCAACCGCAGTCGGCCCGTGAGGACCTCGGCATGTTCTGCCGTCGGCAGGCCGCCGAGGCGGAGCGGGCCGGTGACGCCGAGGCGCAGCGGCGGTACCTGGCGGCGGCCGAGCGGCTGGAGTGGGAGAAGATCGACGAGGTCGAACTGGAGGTCCGCTACCGGGTGGTGCGGGCCGAGCGGTACATCCACAGCGGTCCGGACGGCCCGGAGCCGCCGCGGCCGAGCGACCCGGACGACCACCGCGAGGTCGGCGCCGCCGATTCCCTGGACCCGGACACCGGGTTCGTCATGGACCCGGCGCTGCCGACCGGGGTGTCCGCCGGTGTCCTCAAGGCCGACCTCGTCGGGCTGGTGCCCGCCGAGGGTGCCTTCCCGTCCGAGGTCCGCGAGGACATGCTGCGGTCGGGCCGGACCCACCCGGGGGTTGTGCTGCTGCCCGCCGCCTTCACCGTCGCGGAACGGGTGAACGGCAAGTGGCGTCCGAACGGCATGATGGACGCCCCCACCCCCTTCCGGGCCCGGGACATCCTGTCGATGCGCCTGCGCGTGGCGGAGCCGGTCGAGCGTCGGCTGACGGACCGCCGGCGGGCCCGCTACGCCGAGGCGGCGGACCGGCTCGACGTCGAGCAGGGCTGTGAACTCACCGTCGAGGACCGCCTGCTGCGGATCATCCGGGTCGAGCGGGCGGTCCGCTTCGGCCCGGACGGGCCCGAGGGGCCGCGCCCCTCCGACCATGACCCGGAGGACCCGATCATGGTGCTGGACCAGAAGCTGCGGGCGCAGGGCGTCTGCCTGGACGAGGACGCCCCGATCGTCCTCGACGAGTCCGCGCAGGAGTTCCAGCGCCTCTTCGAGGCCGAGATGGCCCGCCGCGGCAAGCCCCTCCCGCCGCCTGCGGAGGACGAGGCGTAAAGCCCTGGGACATCGCCCGCGAACCCCCTACCGTACCGATCATGGCTGATGCTGCGGGTGACGGGCGTTCGGACGCTGACCTGACCGGGGCGCGGGGGTGGTGGGAGAACGCGGCGCTGCTGGTGGGCGCCGGCCCTCGGCTGGTGTGGCCGCTGCTGGACACGGGCCCGGATCCGCGGGCCCGGCTGGTGGCCGCCGTGTACCGGGCCTCGGCGCACCTGCACCGGGCGGCCGGGGCCGGGGTGCGACGGCATCTGCTGGCCCTGGACGCGGCCCGTTACGGGGACCGGGAGTTGGCGGCGCGGATCGACGCGGTCCCGGTGGACGGCGGCACCGAGGTGCCCTTCCGCGTGGAGTGGGCCACCGGCGGGGACCTCGACCCCCGGCTGCTGTGCACCCTGAAGGGCCATACCGGTGACGTGCGGGCGGTGGCGACGGCGGTGGTGCGCGGCCGCGCGGTCGCGGTCACCGGCGGTCGCGACAGGACGGTGCGGATCTGGGAGCTGGCCACCGGCGAGCCGGTCGGCGGGCCCTTGACCGGTCACGGGGACGTCGTGTCGGCGGCGGCGACGGCCCTGGTGCGCGGTCGGCCGGTGGCGGTCACCGGCAGTGCCGATCACACGGTCAGGGTGTGGGACCTGGCCGCCGGCCGGCAGATCGGCCCGGCCCTCACCGGCCACACCGCCGCGGTGATGACGGTGGCGACGACCACGGTGGAGGGCCGCCCGGTCGCGGTCACCGGCGGGGTGGACCGAACGGTGCGGGTGTGGGACCTGACCGCCGGCCGGCAGGTCGGCGGGCCCCTGGCCGGCCAGGCCGGGCGGGTGTTCACGGTGGCGGTCGGCGTGCGGGGAGGCCGCCCGGTCGCCGCCGCCTGCGACGGCGGAGCCGTACGGATGTGGGATCTGACCACCCGTGAGCCGGTCGATCAGCACCTGGACGGCACCACCGACTACGTGTGCGAGGTGGCGACGGCACCGGACGGCCGCCCGCTCGCGGTCACCTGGAACGACGACAGCACGGTGCGGGTGTGGGACCCGGCCACCGGCCGGCAGGTCGGCGGGCCCTTCCTCCACCACGTCGACGCCGTGGACGCGGCGGCGGTCACGACGGTGCACGGCCGCCCGGTGGCGGTCACCACCGGCGGGGTCCACGACCGCTCCTCCGTCGGCTGGGTGTGGGACCTCGCCACCGGCGAGCCCGTCGGCGAGCCGCTTGGGGACACCGCCTTCACCGGACGCGCGGTGGCGGCCGGGGCGGTCGACGGCCGGCCCGTCGCCCTGACCACCGCCGTGAACGCACAGGTGCGGGTGTGGGACCTCACCGCCGACCGGCGGATCGGCCGGCCCCGCGAGGAACAGGCCATGGAGAAGGACGTGGTGGCGACCGCGGTGCTGGACGGCCGCTCCGTCGTGATCAGCGCCGGCTACCGCGAGACGGTGGAGATCTGGGACCTGGCTACCGGCGAGCGGACCGGCCCACCCCTGGACGTCCGGTCCGACCGGGTGCGGGCGGCGGCGACGGCCGTGGTGGACGACCGGCCGGTAGCCGTCACCGCGGACGGCCCCGGACACGTGCGGGTGTGGGACCTGGCCACCCGCGAGCAGATCGGCGAGGTGCCGAAGGACCGCGCCGGCGGGGTCCGCACGCTGGCGACGGGCACGCTCGACGGCCGCCCGATCGCCGTCATCAGCGGCGACGACAGGACGGTGCGGGTGTGCGACCTGGCCACCGGCCGACAGATCAGCCGGTTCGAGGACTACTGCACCGGTGGGATCGCACTGGTGGACGGCCACCACCTGGCCGTCACCGGCAGCCGGGACGAGCTGCGCGTCTGGGACCTGCCGACCGGCCGGCCGGTCGGCGGACCGCTGACCGGCCACACCCACACGGTGCAGGCGGTGGCGACGGCGGTGGTGGACGGCCGCCCCGTCGCCGTCACGGCCGGCTACGACAAGACCGTGCGCGTCTGGGATCTGACCGCCCGCGAGCCGATCGGCGAACCCCTGACCCTTCACGGCGACTGGGTGGAGACCGTCGCGACGGGTCGGCTGGACGGCCGCCCGGTCGCCGTCAGCGGCGGCTACGACGGGACGGTGCGGGTGTGGGACCTGGCCACCCGCGAGCAGATCGGTACCGAGCTGGTGTTCCCCGAAGGGGTGCACCGGGTGCTGATCGCGCCGGACGGCCGACTGGTCGTGAGGTTCGGCTACGAGGTCGCGGTCCTGGCACCCCGTTGACGCCCCGACACCTGTCACCCGGCACCCGTCGGGCAGACGGTCCGGTGGGAGGGAGGTCAGGAGGCCGGGAGGGGTCAGGAGGCGGCGCGGCGGATCCACCAGGCGAGGACGTAGAGGGCCAGGGCGGCGATCAGGCCGGCGCCCGCGCCCTTGGCCGCGTCGGACAGGACGCCTTCGAGCAGGACGCCCGGCGGCGGTCCGGCCGTGTCCGCCTCCGGGCCGACGTGCCACCGCCAGACCTGGGCGACGGCTCCGACCACCGTGCACAGGGCGGTGAACAGGACGGCGGCGAGGGGGAATCGGCGTCGCGGTGCATCCTCGGACCGGGTCCGGGCGGGGCCGAGGGCCGTCAGGAGGCGGTCCCGTCGGCGCCACAGGTGCGCCGCGATGGCGGCCAGGCCGCCGATCGTGCTCGCGTGCTGCAGGGCCCGCGCCCAGGTGAGGCTGCCCGCCAGGGTGGCGGTGAGCCAGGGCGTACGGGTGACCACGAAGCCGTCCACGTGGGTGAAGGCGTCCCAGACCAGGTGCGTGGCGATGCCGGTCAGTGCGGACAGGACGATCCACCCGGCCCGCCGGACCGCCACGCCGGACGCCACCGGCGGGACCGGCGGCATCGGCGCCGGCACCGGCACCGGCACCGGCACCGGCAGCAGGGAGGCCAGCGGGCGGCGGGCGGACCACAGCAGCGCCCAGAGCAGGAGGGCGTACGGCAGGGTGACGGCCGGCACTCCCGAAATGCCGTGCGTGGTCGTGGCGTTGAGGAAGGGCTCGTACCAGGACTGCGCGCTGACGGGCAGGCCAGCGGTGGCGAGGAAGTAGGGCAGGTCCGGTGCGACGGCTCCGGCGACCAGTGCGGTCCGACTGAAGGGCCGCCGCATCAGGGGCAGGACGGCCGCGGGGTGGGACAGGGTGAACGGCATGGGCATCCTCTCGGGCGGCTCTCGGCCTCCCGGACGGCTCCCGGGCGCACCAATAGTCCGTCGAACGGAATGCTACGTCAAACGGACTATCAAGGACGCGCCGGACCGCACCGGCCCCGGCCGTTTCCGACCCGTTGCCCGGCGGCGGAAGCCGCTCAGCCCGAAGCGCGCGAGGTCGGCCGCACCCGCCCGGCGAGCAGCACCGCCGCCGCCCCCGCCGACAGCACGGCCGCCAGCCACCCGACGGCGACCGCGTCCCCCCACGCCGTCGTGCAGGCCTGGGCGAGCAGCGGCGGGGACGCCAGGGCGATCGCCGCCAGTTCGCGCCCGCCCCGCGATCCACCGCCCCGCGATCCACCGCGCCGGGCCGGCACCGCACCGGCCGCGGCGAGGACGAGCAGCGGCCAGCACCCGTAGTCGGTGCTGACCCACGGCACCAGGTGGGCGTCGACGACCGCCCGGGGCACGAGCACGGACGCGACCACGGCACCGGCCGCACCCGCCCGCCCCGACGCCCCGCGCTCCACCCGCCGGTCCGGCGGGCAGGCGAGCAGCACGCCCGCCGCCAGGACCGCCGCGGCAGGCGCGGCGACCGGGTCGCCGAAGGCGGGCCCGCTGACCACCGCGGCCACCGCGAAGGACAGCAGCCCGGCGACCGTGCACGGCACCCCCGCGCGCCACCGCCCGGCCAACGCCGCCGCGGCCCCCGCGAACACCAGCAGCGACGACACCAGCAGCACGCCCCACGACCCCGACAGGTCCACTCCGAGCTGCAGCCCCAACGGGGCCGGGGAAGCGAGGAGTCCGGCGTACCAGCGCAGCAGGTGCAGGCCGCACGCGGCGGCGGCGCTCGCCAGGACGTAGGGGTACGCCAGGCCCACGACCCGGGCGGCGGGGCCGGCCGGCCCCAGCCCCAGCCGCATCCTGAGCGCGTGCGCCGCCAGCCCGGCGCCCTCCCGCAGCCGCGATCCGAGCGGCTCGCCGTCGGTCAGCTCGCGGAAGGTCGCGGCGATCTCCCCGCCGTGGGCCCGTCGGTAGGCGGCCGGGTACAGCCGCACCAGGCGCTCGATCACGTGGCGGCCGAGGACGGCCGGGTGACGGACAGCCGCCGGCTGGCCTCCCGCGCCGTCTCGGCCAGGCGCTCGGCCTCCGCCGCCAGCCGCTCCCGCCCCGCCGGGGACAGGGTGAAGATCCGCCGGGCCCGGCCGTCGACCGTCTCCTCGCGCTCGATGTCGATCAGGCCTTCGGCCAGCAGGCGGTCCAGGGCCCCGTACAGGGCGCCCGTGCGCAGGGCGACCCGGCCTCCGGTCATCGCCTTGACCTCCTGCGCGATGGCGTACCCGTGCCGGGCCGCGTCCGCGAGGGCTGTCAGCACCAGCAGGGTGGGTTCTTGCATCACACGCTCGCTCACCCGACGACGATAGTCACTCCGCCGGACCATCTCAACGCGGCCCGCCCCACCGCGACAGGCCGCTGTTAGCCTGACCGGCATGATCATGATCAGGGGGAGGTCGAGGCGATCACTGCCCGACGGGCCGGAATCCGGTCCGCAGCGGGCTCTGATCGTCGCCAGTTTCGTCAGTCGGGTCGGCAACGGTCTGTTCAACACCGCCGCCATCCTCTACTTCACGCTCGTGGTGCACCTGCCCGCCACCCAGGTGGGCGCGGGCCTGACCATCGCCGGCCTCAGCGGCCTGGCGGCCGGCGTCCCGGCCGGGAACCTGGCCGACCGGTACGGGCCGCGCACGGTCTGGCTCACGACCCTCGTGCTGCAGACCGTCACCATGGCCGCCTTCGTCCTCATCGACAGCTGGCTCGTGTTCACACTCGTCGCCACCCTGGACCGGCTGGCCGCCACCGCGAGCAGCGCCGCGGGCGGCGCGCTCGTCGCCCGGGCCGGCGGTGACCGCCCCGCCGCCTTCCGGGCCAGACTCCGCACCTACGTCAACATCGGCGTCGTCGTGGGCACCCTGGGCGCGGCCGTCGCCATCCAGATCGACACCCGCACCGCGTACACCTGGCTGATCCTCGCCAACGCCGCCAGCTTCGCCGGTGCCGCGCTGGCCGGGTTCCTGGGCGTCCCGGACTACCGGCCGCTGCCCCGGCCCGAGGGGCACCGCCAGTGGTCCGTCCTGGCCGACCGGCCGTACGTGTCCTTCGTCGCGCTCTACAGCGCCATGGGCCTCCAGTACCAGACCGTCTCGCTGCTGCTGCCGATCTGGCTCAGCTCCCACACCGACGCGCCCCGCTGGACCGTGGCCGCCGTCAACGCGATCAACAGCGGCGTCTGCATAGCGCTGCAGAGCCGGCTCGGCTCCAGGGTGGAGACCCCCCGGCAGGGCGGCCGCGCCTTCCGCCTCGCCGGGCTCCTGTTCCTCGTCAGCTGCCCGCTGATGGCGCTGACCGCCGACGTCCCCGCCTGGGTCTCGCCGGTACTGGCCGTCCTCGCCGTGTGCGTCCACAGCGTGGGAGAGGTGTGGGAGTCCTCGGGCGGCTACACGCTCGCCTTCGGGCTCGCCCCCGACCACGCCCAGGGGCAGTACCAGGGCCTCTTCGGCATCGGCTTCAACGCGGGCCAGGCGCTCGCCCCGCTGGTCCTGACCGGCGTGGTCCTCGCCCTCGGACACACGGGCTGGCTGCTCCTCGGCGCCTTCTTCGCCTGCGTGGGAGCGGCAGGACCCCCGGTGGCCGCCTGGGCCGAACGGACCCGGACCGGCAGCCCCGAGCCGGCCGGCGCCGAGCCCGAGGGCCCCGGACAAGCGATCCCCGGACCGGCGATCCCCGAACAGGCGACCCCCGAGCCGACGGGCCCTCGCGCGGAGCCCGCCGCCCGGACCCGGAAGGCCGGAACCCCGCTGCCGGAAAGCGACTAGCGTCCGGTCCGGCGGGTCGGGCGGGTCAGGCGGGTCGGGCGGATCCGCTCCCGACCGCGCCTCAGCGCGCGGGGCCGTCCGGCAGCAGCGCGTTGAGGACGGCGTACTCGAATCCGCCCGCCGGCGCGGTCGTCGTGCCCTGCTCCAGCGGTTCGCGGGCGGCCCGGCGGACCAGCCCGTACGCCGCCCCGTGATCCCGCCGCCTCCGTGATCCGCGCGGCCTAGAACGCCGGGCCCCCGGTGGGCCTGCCGCCTCCCGGGGTCTCGGGGGCCCAGGTCGGTTCGGCGGTGGCTTCGGCCGGGTCGGATTCGCGCATGAGGACCCGCCAGCCGTCCGCGCCGGCGCGGCCGTCGAGGCGGAGCGAGATCTGCTTCCGCTGCCGGGTGGCGTGGAAGTAGAGGACGACGGTCTGCCGCGCGGTCGGGTCGTCGTGGAAGTCGGCGGTCACCTCCTGCCCGGCGGCCGGGCGGTAGGCGTCGATCCAGTGGCCCGCGGTGGCCCGGTGCTCGGCGTCGGTGCCGTCCGAGGAGGCGAGTTCCGCGAGTGCGGCGGTGTTGCCGTCGGCCAGGCGCCACAGCAGTTTCTGGACCGCTTCCAGCGATCCGGCCGAGGGGTAGCCGGCGACGGCCAGGGGCCGGTGGTTGGCGTAGTCGCTCTGGTAGGCGGTCAGGTCGTCGTCCGCCGACGCGCACCCGGCGGCCGGGAGGAGGCCGAGGCCGGACACCGTCACGAGGGCGGCGAGCCGGCCTCGGCGGCCCGTCGCCACCGCCGTCCTGGTAGGTCTGCGCACGCGGTCCCCTCATGGTCCTCGGACGGTCGGGGCGACGGTCCGGCTCCGGATGCTACAAGGGGCGACCAGGCCGGATGATCACCGCCTTCGGTCAAGGACAGGCAATGCCACGGCAATGGTCCGGTTATGCCACGAATTGACGGCTCGCCGGGCCGGACTACGTGGTGCCGAGGGCCGGTCCGGCGGGCCGGTCCGGGGCGGCCGGGGCGACGGCGAGGCGGCGGACGTCGCGGCTGAGCAGGGCCGCTGCGGTGGCCAGCACCACCAGCACCGCGCCCGCCAGGAGCGCCGCCCGCTCGCCGATCGCGTGCGCCACCGGGCCGGCCGCCATCTCGCCGACCGGCAGGGCCATGAACGAGCCGAGCGCGTCGTAGGAGTAGACCCGGGCGAGGCGGTCGGCGGGGATGTTCTCCTGCAGCGAGACGTCCCAGGCGACGCCGAACTGCTCCATCGCGACGCCGTTCAGGAACATCGCCACCCCGAGCAGCAGGGCTCCGGGCGCCTCCGCCAGCGCCACCAGCGGCACCGCCTCCAGGACGACCAGGGCGACGCCCAGCCGCAGCGCGTACCGGACCCGCGAGCGCGCCGCCAGGATGCCGCCGACGACGGCGCCGGCGGTCTGCGCGGCCAGGACGGCACCCCACGGGCCCCGGCCGAAGCCGGCGTCGGCGATGCCGAGGCCGAGGACCTGGATGCCGCCGGCCGTGACGGCGTTGACCACGGTGAACTGGAGCACCACGACCACCACCCAGGTACGGGCGGTGAACTCGCGCCAGCCCTCCTTGAGTTCGTGCAACGGCCGGGACGGTTCCGCGTCCCCGGGCCCTGCGGACCCGGCGCCGCCCGCCGCGATCCGGACGCCGCGGAAGCACAGCGCGGCGAGGAACAGGCAGAGCGCGTTGCCCGCGAGGCCCCAGCCCGGGCCGACCAGGGCGGCCACCACGCCGCCCAGCGAGGCGCCGACGATCATGCCGATGTTGGTGGCCATCCGCATCAGCGCGTTGGCCGGGCGCAGCACGTCCGCCGACACGGTCTCCCGGGTGAGCGCCGCCGAGGCGGGCAGCGAGAGCGCGGACAGCGCGCCGTTGGCCGCGCTGAGCACGACCAGCAGCGGGAGGGAGGTCCAGCCGAGCAGCACGGTCAGCGCGACGGCGGCCTGCACCAGGGCGGCGCCGGCCGCCGAGCCCTGGAGGACCAGGGCCCGGGGGAACCGGTCGGCGACGACGCCGCCGAGGAGCAGCAGCACCACGTTGGCGAGCGACCGCGCCCCCACGACGAACCCGAGGTCGGTCGTCGAACCGGTGAGGTCGAGCACGGCGAAGCCGAGAACCACGGGTGCCATCGCGTTGGCGAAGTAGACCAGCAGCCGCCCGCCGGCGAGCTGCCGGAAGTCGCGGTGCCGCAGCGGCGGGAACATCCGACTGCCCGCCGGGGACGGCTTCATGCGGTGGGACCCCCGGGGTCTCGGCCGGTGCCGGCCGGGACCGCACGGGCATTCGGGTACACGGACGGAACCGCACCGGTACGGCGGTGGCCGGGAGGTGCGGCGTCGTCAGGGCACCGTACCGGTGCGCGGGCCCGGAGGACACGCCCTTTACGGCCGCCGGATCACCGGCTTGGCTGGGAGCGGCCGGGCGTCCGCCCCGACCGTCCTACCGCTGAACGGAGTCCATGGTGAGCGATGTCGTCGTGATCGGCGCCGGGATCATCGGTCTGACCTCGGCCGTGCGCCTCCAGGAGCGGGGGCTGCGGGTCCGCGTCGTCTCCGCCGACGACGTCCTGTCCACCACCTCGGCCGTCGCCGCCGCCGTCTGGTACCCGACGGGCATGGACGAGAGCCGCGAGGTGGCGCACTGGTCCGCCGTGACCTTCACCGAGCTGGTCCGCCAGGCCGCCGACCGCGTCCCCGGCGTCACGATGCGCCCGACCCGCATGTACGCGTACGACCGCGGGCCGGAGTCCCTGCCCTGGTGGGGCTCCGTGGTCCCGGATCTGCGACGGCTCGGAGCGGCCGAACTCCGGCCGGCCGGGCCCGAACCGGCCGGCTCCGGCTCCGGCTCCGGCCCCGCCTACCGGGACGGCTGGGAGTTCACCGCCCCGGCCGTCGAGATGCCGCACTACCTCCCCTGGCTGCTGGACCGCTTCCTGGCGAACGGCGGCGAACTCCTGCACCGGCGCCTGGACTCCCTCGGCGAGGCCCGCGCCTGGGCGCCGACCGTGGTCAACGCCAGCGGGCTCGGCGCCCGGCGGCTCTGCGACGACGAGGCCGTGGAACCCATCCGCGGCCAGGTCGTGCTGGTCCGCAACCCCGGCCTGCACACGTCCCTCCGGGTCCAGGGCGACCCGGCCGGCTACACCTACCTCCACCCCCGCAGCACCGACATCGTCCTCGGCGGCACCTACGAGCGGGGGAACTGGGACACCGTCAGCGACCCGGCGACCGCCCGCGCCATCCTCGACCGCTGCGCCGCCCTCGCGCCCGGGCTGCGCGACGCCGAGGTCATCGGGCACCGCGTCGGCCTGCGCCCCGCCCGCCGCTCCGGCGTCCGCCTGGCCGCCGACACCCGTACGCTGCCCGGCACCCTCCTCGTCCACGCCTACGGCTACGGCGGCGCCGGGGTCACCCTCAGCTGGGGCTGCGCCGACGCGGTCGCCGCCCTCGCCACCCGGCCCCGGCCCCGGCCCCGGCCCACGGACTGAGGCCCCCGCGCCCGCGCCCCCGACCGACCGGCCGACCGGCCGACCGGCGCCGGAACGCCGAGGAGCCCGCCCCCGAGGGGACGGGCTCCGAGGGGACGGGCTCCGAACGGATGCCGCGCCGGCGTCAGGCCCGGGCGCGGGGGGTGCGCCGCTCGGCGACCGCCAGCCAGGCCACGGCCGCCACGATGACCACCGCGAGCACCAGGCTGACCGGCCCGGTGCCGAGGTCCAGGCCGCCCCGCGCGCGGCTGACCCCGGCCCAGTCGGCGAAGCAGGCGCCCAGCGGACGGGTGAGGACGTAGGCCCACCAGAACGTGAGCACCGGCGAGAGGCCGGACAGCCGGTGGGCGAGCGCCGGTACGGCGATCAGCGCCGCGAACAGCAGCCCGGAGGGCAGGTAGCCCCAGCCCAGGGTGGCCGCGGTCAGGTCGCCGACCGCGGTGCCGAGCGCGAAGGTGGCCATCACGGCGCACCAGTAGAGGACCTCGCGTCGCCCACCGGCGACCGTCTCCACCGCGAGGGTCCCCTCGGTGAACCGCCACAGGGCGAAGACCAGCGCGAGGGCCAGTGCGAACGCCACCGCGGAGACGGCGTACGGCACACCGAGCGCGACGTGTGCCACGTCGGCGGCCATGGTGCCGAACACGCTCACCATGACCACCGCCGCCCAGTACACGACCGGGACGTAGCGGCGGGTGCGGGCCTGCGCGAACAGCACGGCGGCCAGCAGCAGGGCGGCCGAGCCGACCGCGGGCACCGGCCCGAGGACCCGGGCCAGGTAGTCGGACGTGGTCTCGCCCATGCCGGTGGTGAGGATCTTGACGATCCAGAACACCCCGGTCACCTGCGGGACCTTGCTCCAGGCGGGCCTGGCGGACACGGCCTCGCGCCGGTGGGTCGGCCGGGGGGTTGTCGTGGCGCCCAAGACGGCGGCGCTCCCTTCGGTGGGGCGTGGCCGGGGCCACGCCGGGGTGAGTGGGTCAGCCGCCCATGACGGTGTTGCCGGTGACGCTGCCGTCGGCGCCGTCCACCGTCACCCGGTGCCGCACCCCGTCCGGGCCGACGACGACGGCCTGCCAGCCGCGGCCGCCGCCCTGCTCGGCCACCGGGGAGAGCGACTCGACCCTGCCGCCGGACACCGCCGACGACGCCTTGGCGAGCGCGTCGGCCGCGGCGGTCGACGGCAGCGGCGCCGGGGCACCGTGCCCGCCCGCGCCCTGCTCGCCCCGGCCGCCGTGGTGGCTCCCCCGGCCCGCGCGCGCGTCCCGGCCCTCCCCGGCGTCCCGGCCGTCCCGCGCGTCCCGGCCGTCGTACCGGTCCCGCTCGCCCGCGACCTTCCGGTCACCGTGGCCCTCGCCCTCGTGGTGGAGCGCGACCGCCGCGGCACCGCCGCCGAGCACCACCACCGCCGCCGCACCGGCCACGACCCAGCGCCCGGACCGGCGCCGCACCCACCGCCCGGCCCGGCCCAGCCCCGTCCGCGTCCGGCCCCCGGCCTTCGACGGCTCCAGCGGCTCCAGCGGCTCCAGCGGCTCCAGCGGCTCCGACGAATCCTGCGGCGCCGACGGCTCCCCGGCTTCCATGGGCTCGCTCACGGCACCCACCCCGATCCTCGACCGGCCCGGGGCCTTCCCCGGGCGAGAACCCCCAGCATGTCCGGGCCTAGCTGAAGATCGGCTGAAGACCGGAGGGCACCCGCGGCCGAGCACTCCGGGGACCTGCCACCCTGGTGGGCATGCGCGTACTGGTGGTGGAGGACGAACGACGGCTGGCCCTGGCCCTGCGGCTCGGGCTGGCGGCCGAGGGCTTCACGGTCGACCTCGCCCACGACGGGCTGTCCGGCCTGGCCAGGGCCATGGACCAGCCCTACGACGTGATCGTGCTCGACATCATGCTGCCCGGCCTCAACGGCTACCGGGTCTGCTCCCGCCTGCGGGCCTCCGGCAGCGACGTCGGCATCCTGATGCTGACCGCCAAGGACGGCGAGTGGGACGAGGCCGAGGCGCTGGACACCGGCGCCGACGACTACCTGTCCAAGCCGTTCTCCTTCGTCGTCCTGGTCGCCCGGCTGCGGGCGCTCGCCCGCCGTATCGGCAGCCGCGCGCCCCGGCGCACCGTCCTCGGCGACCTCGTCGTCGACTCCGCCGCCCGCACCTGCACGCGGGCCGACGCCGTGATCCCCCTCACCCCCCGCGAGTTCGCCATCCTCGACCACCTCGCCCGCCGGGCCGGCGAGGCCGTCTCCAAGCGGGAGATCCTCGACGCCGTGTGGGACGGCGCCCCCGACGGCGACCCGAACACCGTCGAGGTCCACGTCAGCGCCCTGCGGCGCAAGATCGACACCCCGTACGGGCGGGCCGCGGTGCAGACCGTGCGCGGCGCCGGCTACCGGCTGGCGGCCGACGGTGGCTGACCCGACGACCACCGGCCCCGGGCCCCGGCCCGTACCCCGCCCCGGCACACGCCCCGAGCCGCGACCCGGCACTCGACCCGAGCCCCGGCCCCGGCCCCGCTTCCGCCCCCGGGCGCTCCGCCGGGCGCTCGCCGCCGCCACCCGGCTCGCCCGTCACCCGCGCGCCGCCGCGCTCCGCGACCGGCTGGCGCCGCGCTCGGTCCGCACCCGCACCACCCTCGCCGCCTGCCTCAGCGTGGCCGTCGTCCTCGCCGTCGCCTCGGCGGCCGTCGTGCTGCTGCTGCGCGTCAACCTGGAGCGCACCGTCGAGACCGGCGCCCGTGAGCAGGCCCTGGCCGTCGCCCGGCTCGCCGCCGACGGGCACCTCACCAGCCCGCTCCCGCTCGACCACGGCACCGGTTTCATCCAGGTCGTCGACGCGGCCGGCCGGGTCGTCGCCACCAGCCAGAACCTGGCCGGCCACCCCACGGTCGCCCCGGCGGACCACCCGGACGGCCACGACTCCTTCAACCTCCGGGCGCTCGGCGACGAGCACCACCAGCGCGTCACCACCGTCACCGCGACCACCCCCACCGGCCCGGTCACCGTGCACGTCGGCGCCTCGCTGCGCACCGCCGACGCCGCCGAGGACCTCACCACCGCCGCCCTCGCCGCGCTGAGCGCCGTCCTGCTGCTCACCACCGCCGCCCTGACCTGGCGGGCGACCGGCCGCGCCCTGCGTCCGGTCGAGGCCATCCGCGCCGAGGTGGCCGCCATCGGCGACCGCGACCTGGACCGCCGGGTCCCCGAGCCCCGCAGCGACGACGAGATCGCCCGCCTCGCCGGCACCATGAACGCCATGCTCGAACGGCTGGAGGCCGCCGGGGCCCGGCAGCGCCGCTTCATCGCCGACGCCTCGCACGAGCTGCGCAGCCCGCTCACCGTGCTGCGCACCCAGCTCGAAGTCGCCCGCACCCACCCCGATCCCGACGTCCGCACCGAGCTGGTGGCCGGTGCCCTGGAGGACACCGAGCGCCTCCAGGCCCTCGCCACCGACCTGCTCCTGCTCGCCCGCCTCGACGCCACCGGACACGACTGGCCCCACGAGTCCGTCGACCTCGCCGAACTCGTCCGGGCCGGCGTCGCGGCCCGCGCCGACGGGCCGCACCCGGTCACCGTCGACGCCCCCGAACCGGTCACCGTGCACGGCAACCCGCTGTGGCTGGGCCGCCTGCTGACCAACCTGCTCGACAACGCCCAGCGCCACGCCCGTCGGCGGGTCACCGTGCGCCTGCGCGCCGACCCGGCCACCGGGCTGGCCCACCTCGACGTCGCCAACGACGGTCCGCCGATCGAGCCGGCCGACCGGGAGAAGGTCTTCGAACGGTTCGCCCGCCTCGACGACGCCCGCAGCCGCGACGACGGCGGCACCGGCCTCGGTCTCCCGATCGCCCGGGACATCGCCGCCGTGCACGGCGGCACCCTCACCGTCCTCGACACCCCGGGGACGGCCGTCTTCCGCACCTGCCTGCCGACGCGGACCGGGCCCGCCGCAGGCTGAAGGGGGCAATCCGGGGCCCGGAAGGGGCGTCAGGGAAGCGGCCGGAAGCGAACAGACCGGGGCACAGTCGGACCGAACCGGGCGGGGTGGGACGATACCTGCCATGTCTAGCAAGTCTCCCCCGGTCCGGGGCACCGACGCCCCGCCCGACCCGCTCCGCCGTCTGCTGCTCGAACTGGGCGAAGCCCTCCTGGGCGGCGGCCTTCCCGTCCATGAGGTCGAGGAGGAACTCCACCGGCTGGGGCGGGCGATGGGAGCCCCGGACGTCCGGGTCGCCGCACTGACCAACGGGCTGTTCGTCGCCCTGGACGCGGACGAGGCCACCCGCTTCCAACCGGTCGGCGGCGCGCTGCGGTTCGAACAGACGGCGGACGTCCTCCACGTGGTGCACCGGCTCCGCGCGGGCGGCCTCGACGGGCCGGGGGCCCTCGCCGAACTGGACCGGATCCGCCGGACGCCGCCCCGCCTGCCCGGCTGGGTCGCGGACCTCGGGGCGCTGCCGGTCGGGGTCGGGGTCTGCCTGTTCCTCCAGCCCGCGACGGCGAACGTGCTGGCCGCCGGGGCCGGCTCGCTGGTCGTGGTGGGGCTGACCGTCCTCGCCCGGCGGCTTCCGTACCTGCGGCCGCTGCTGCCCGTCACGGCCGGGTTCCTGGTGGCGCTGCTGGTCCTGTCGCTCGCCCGGGCCTCCCTGCTGGACGGCCCGCTGCGGACGATCGTGGCCACGCTGGCGATCCTGCTGCCGGGCGGACTGCTGGTCACCGGGCTGTCGGAGATCGCCGCGGGCGCGGCCAGCGCCGGTTCGGCCCGGCTGGTGTCCGGCGCGGTGCAGCTGGCACTGTTCCTCGCCGGGGTGGCCGCGGCCGCCACCGCGATCGGCATGCCCGCCACGGCCCTGGCC
The DNA here is from genome assembly GCF_042796115.1 of Kitasatospora sp. NPDC056446. Classification (NCBI taxonomy): domain Bacteria; kingdom Bacillati; phylum Actinomycetota; class Actinomycetes; order Kitasatosporales; family Streptomycetaceae; genus Kitasatospora; species Kitasatospora sp. NPDC056446. Next base: position 22,526 of record NZ_JBHTRF010000063.1, read on the forward strand.
AACGTCCAGGTGGCCAAGCCGAGTTGGTGGGTCATCGGGCTGGGGCTGGCACTGGCCGTGGCCGGTGTCGTGATCAACGTGAACACCCCGCTGCCGGCCGTCCCGTGGATCGTCGCGGTGATCGCGGTGAGCGTCACCGTCCAGGTGGTGGTCGGCTCGGCGCACGGCGCGGCCATAGGCGGCCTGGCCGGCGCGGTCTCCGCCGCGATCGCGGCCACCCTGGTGCACTGGCTGCCGGGCGGCCCGCTCTGGCAGGTGCTCTACCTCCCGGCGTTCTGGATCGTGGTGCCGGGCTCCTTCGGCCTGCTGAACACCGCGCAGATCGAGGTCGGGAACGGGGCGCAGTCGGTGCTGGCGGCCGTGTCGGCGGTGTTCGGGGTGTCGATCGGCACCCTGATCGGCTCGGTCATCAGCCGGATCCCCCGCCCCTCCCTCCCCGTGCTGCGCCCCCGGACCTGACCCGGGCGGGCACCGGGCACCGGCGGAACGGGCACCGCCGGAACGGACGGAGGAACGGACGGAGGGACGGGGCGGCGGCATGCCGGGTCAGGCGTGCCGCAGCGCCTCGGTGAGGCGGTCCGCCGCCTCGACCACCGCCTGGGACAGGTGGGCGCCGGGGTGGCGGGTGAGCCGTTCGACCGGGCCGGAGACCGAGACCGCGGCCACCACCCGGTTGGACGGGCCGCGCACGGGCGCGGAGACCGAGGCGACCCCGAGTTCGCGCTCGCCGATGGACTGGGCCCAGCCGCGCCGCCGGACCCCGCTGAGGGCGGTGGCGGTGAACCGGGCGCCCTGGAGGCCTCGGTGGAGCCGCTCGGGCTCCTCCCAGGCCAGCAGGACCTGGGCGGCGGAACCGACCTTCATCGGCAGAGTCACCCCCACCGGGACGGTGTCGCGCAGACCGGTGAGGCGCTCGGCGGCGGCCACGCAGATCCGGATCTCCCCCTGGCGGCGGTAGAGCTGGGCGCTCTCGCCGCTGACGTCCCGCAGGTGCGTCAGGACCGAGCCGGCGGCGGCCAGCAGCCGGTCCTCACCGGCCGCCGCCGAGAGCTCACCGACCCTGGGGCCGAGGATGAACCGGCCCTGGAGGTCCCTGGCGACCAGGCGGTGGTGTTCGAGTGCGACCGCGAGCCGGTGGGCGGTGGGGCGTGCCAGGCCGGTGGCGGCGACCAGTCCGGCCAGGGTGGCGGGACCGGCCTCCAGGGTGCCGAGGATCGAGGTGACCTTGTCGAGCACGCCGACGCCGCTCGTGATGTCCATGGATGGGTACTCCGTCTCAAGTCCCGTGGGCGGCACGTGGGTTCCGCATACGGGGGCTCCGGGCGGGGAGCCGTGGGGGTGGTCAGCGGGGACGGGCCTGAGAAGTCGGCCGATTGCCTGCGCCGGGCACGGGACGGGTACGCGAAAGGGCCGGGACGGAAAGCGCCCGGACGAAGGACAGTACAGAGAGCACCGTGTCTCCTCATCTTCCCCGCGCCGGTTTGGCGACAGGCCGGAGTTGGCACTCGTACCGGACGACGCGGCGCGTGCTTCGGACGCCGGGTCGAACGGGGAGTTGCCGGGGCTTCGTAGGGCCGGTCCCTCCACCCCTCTGGATGATTCGCGAAGAACCATACAAGATTCCCCGGGTCCGCCGCCAAACCTCCCCACTGCGCCCCACCCCGCGCAAGCCCGGGACGGCGAGTTTCTCCTACAAGTCAACATGGTCGCCCGCCCGCGACGTGCCCGAGACAATCCGTCCGCACGGCCCAACCCGCGGACAGAAAGAGTGTGGACACGTGGCGACCACGACCAGAAATCCTTCGACCTCGTCCCAGGGCCGCTTAGCGGCGGCCCCCGTCCTGTACCGGCGGCCCCTGCTCGCCGTCTCCGCCGCGGTGGTCGTGCTGCTGCTCGCCCTGTCGGGGCGGAACGGGTACCACGTCGACGAGCTGTACAACCGGGTGTCCGGCGGACACCTCGCCTGGGGGTACGTCGACCAGCCCCCGCTGGTCTCGGTGATCGCCTGGGTGGAGACCACGCTGTTCGGCGACACCCTGACCGGTCTGCGCGTCCTGCCGGCCCTGATGACCGGCCTGGTGGTGTGGGTGGCGGGCTTCACCGCCCGCGAACTCGGCGGCGAGCGCGGCGGCCAGGTCTTCGCCGCCGCCGCGTCGGCCGCGACGGTCGTCACCCTCAACGCCGGCCACGTGCTGACCACCAACGGCCCGGACCTCCTGGTCTGGGTGACGCTGGGCTGGCTGTTCGTCCGGCTGCTGCGCACCGGCGACACCCGGCTCTGGCTCGCCGTCGGCGCGGTCACCGGCGTGGGCATGCTCGCCAAGAACCTCGTGGTGCTGGTGGTCCTGTCCCTGCTGGTGGGCGTGCTGGCGGTGGGTCCGCGCGCCGTCCTGCGCAGCCGGCACCTGTGGTGGGGCGCCGCGATCGCCACGGTGCTCGCGACCCCGGCGGTGCTGTGGCAGATCACCCACGGCTGGCCGGCCGTGGAGATGAGCGACGCGCTGCAGGTCGCCCTTGGGTCCGACTCCCGGGTCGCCTTCGTCCCGTTCCAGGTGCTGCTGGTCGGCCTGTTCCTCACGCCGGTGTGGGTCGCCGGGCTGGTGGCCCTGCTGCGCCGCCCGGCCTGGCGGGCGTTCCGGCCGGTCGGCGTCGGCTACCTGTTCCTGGTGGTGCTGCTGCTGGCCATCGGCGGGAAGCCGGAGTACACCGGCGGCCTCCCGCTGGTGCTGCTGGCGGCGGGCTCCGTCGCGACGGTGGAGTGGGCGCGGAGCACCTTCCGCCGCTCGCTGGCCGGGACCGCCCTGGTCGGCAACGCGCTGCTGTCGGTCGTGCTGATGCTGCCGGTCCTGCCGATCGCGTGGTACGGGTCGAACCCCGTGCTGAAGGGGCTGGGCGTCTTCCAGCTCGACCAGGCGGGCTGGCCCCGGCTCGCCCAGGAGGTGGCCGCCGTCGACCGGTCGCTGTCCCCGCAGGACCGCGCGCACGCCGTCGTCTACGCCAACCACTACGGCCTGGCGGGCGCCCTGGACCGGTACGGGCCGGAGAACGGGCTGCCGCCCGTCTACAGCGGGCACAACTCCTACGCCGACTTCGGCCGGCCCGCCGACGACACCACCGTGGTCATCGCGGTCGGTGTGAACCGGGAGGAGTTCGGCGCCCACTTCGCGAGCTGCGAGCCCAACGGCAAGTTCGAGACGGACCTGCCGGTCGCCGACCAGAACACCGAGTTCCTGGTCTGCCGCAACCCGCGCGAGCCGTGGCCGCAGCTGTGGCCCAAGCTCAGCTGGATCGGCTTCTCCTGCCCGTACACGGCCGAGGCGATCACCGCGAAGAGCACGAAGGGCTGCTCGCTGACCTGAGCGACGGGCCTCGAACCGCACGGGCCCGGGCGAGGGCCCGGACCGACGACGAGGGCCGCCTCCCCCGCACACCGGTGCGGGAGAGGCGGCCCTCGTCGTCCTTCGGTCAGCGCGGGGTCCCGGCTCCCGCCGCCAGCGTGGGGAAGCGGCGCAGCGCGGGGGTGAGGGTGGTGCCCACCGCGACGACGGCCAGTGCGCCGCACAGGGTCAGCAGGCTGCCGTGGCTGTCCCCACCGGCCATCAGCAGGCCGCCCGCCAGTGGCCCGACCGCGCCGGCGCCGCCGGCGAAGAGTCCGACGATGCCGCTCAGCCGGCCGCGCAGTTCGTCGGGCGCGACGGTGAGCTGGTAGGTCATGACCGTCGTGAACGCGGTGGGGATCAGGAAGGCGATCCCGCCGAGCAGCACGCCGGTCAGCACACCGGTCGGCACCAGGGCCAGCACCAGCGTCAGCCCCGCCGCGACCCAGGGGAACCCGACGATGACCACGGGCGCGGGCAGCGCCGCGTGCAGCCGGCCCGCGACGGCGGCGCCCAGCAGACCGCCGGCGCCGAACCCGGTCATCATCACGCCCACTTCGCCGGGGGCCAGGCCGCCCTCGCCGGACAGCGCCAGCACGATGACGGTCAGGGCGGAGACGAACAACTCGCAGCACATCAGCCAGACCAGGGTCGGCCTGATCACCGGGTGCCCCAGCACCCACCGGAACCCGTCGGCGAGCATGCCCGGCCGCTCGGGCCCGGCGCCCGGCTCCCCGGCACCCGACTCCACGGCACCCGGCTCCACGGCACCCGGCTCCACGGCGGACGCCCGCCCCGGCTCGGCCCGGGGGAGGCGGAGGAAGCCCAGCACCACGCAGGACGCCACGAGCAGGACGACGGCGACCGCGAACGGGGCCATCCGGTCGACGGCGAACAGGAAGCCGGCGCTCGCCGGGCCCAGCAGCGTGGCGATGTACCGGCGGGTGGTGTTGGTCGCCACCGCCTGCGACAGCTGCGACTCGGGCACCACCTGCGGCAGCGCGGCGTGCTCGGCCGGGTCGAAGGCCGCGCCCATCAGCCCCTCCGCCACCGCGACCACGAGCAGGTGCGCCAGCGAGAAGTGCCCCGCGAACAGGGCGAGCGCCAGGCTCGCCATCGCCACCGCCCGGACGCACTGGCAGACCAGCATGACCAGCTTGCGGTCGTAGCGGTCCACCAGGACGCCGGCCGGGACGTTGGCCGCCATGTGCGCCGCCGCGATGACGGCGGCGACGACTCCCATCCGGGCCGCGGAGCCGGTCGCCGCCATCACCGTCAGCGGGAACGCGATCAGGCACAGCTGGCTGACCAGTTCGGACACCAGCTGACTGCCCCACAGCACGTGGTAGTTCCGGTTGCGCGACAGCGGCGGCACGCGACCGGGCGCGACGTCGACCGTCATCCGGCCGACGCCCCGGTGCGGCGGAGCAGCCGGCCGGCGAGCTGGAGCAGCTCGACCCGGCCGGTGTCCGGGTCGCGGACGAACCGGCCCGTGCCCGGCACCCCGCCGCCGCCCGCCGTAACGAACCGCAGGTCGGCGGTGCAGGTCAGCGCGGAGCGCGGCCCGTGCCCGACGGACAGCGTCAGCCCGTCGGGGCCGGCCTCGACCAGGCAGTCCCAGTCGCCGTTGGCGTAGCGCCCGGCGCACTCGGCCGGGCCCGCGACCGGTTCGGCCGGGTCGGACAGCGTCCGCAGCGAGTGGTTCGCCACGTCGAGCCCGGCCGCGCCGAGTTCGGCCAGCAGGTCCTCCCACAGCCCGGCGCCGGTGCTCGCGTTGGTGGTGAGCGCCACCGCCGTCCCGGCGGCCGGGTCGAAGCGCAGGTGGGACCAGGTGCCGTCGCCGCTGCCGTCGTGCCCGTTCCAGTCGTGACTGGTCGGGTCGCCACCGGCCGGGTCGACGACGGCCGGGTCGCCGGCGTCGCGGCCGCCGTCCGGGCCGCGGAAGACGGCCCAGCCGAGCCCCCAGCCGTCGGCGAGGCCGAACGGTCCGACGGCGAGGCCGCCGGTGTGGTCCCGGAGCATCGCGTCGCCGGTCGCGGGGTCGAGCACCCCGGCGCCGGTCGGGTCGTGCAGGCCGGCCAGCCGCACCAGGTCGGCCGCACTGGCCGCCAGCGCCGCGGCGGGGTCGTCGACCGGGGCGAAGGACTGCTCGGGCACCGGGAGCAGGCCGTCCCGCTCCGAGGAGCCCTGGACCACGTGGCCCTGTGCCGTCGGCCGGTCGCCCGGCTGCCCGTTGTACGCCGCCGCGATCCCGAGCGGGCGCAGCAGCATCGACTCCACGGCGGTCCGCCAGTCCGTGCCGGTCAGCACCTCGACCAGGCGGCCGGCCAGCACGTAGCCGACGTCGGAGTAGGAGAACGCGGTGCCCGGTCGGTGCGTCACGGCGCTCTCGTCGCAGTGCCGTTCGATCCAGGCGCGCCGGTCGGCGCTGGGCACCCGCTCGTCTATCGCGGCGACCAGTCCGCCGGTGTGGCCGAGGAGTTGACGCACCGTCACCCGGCCGACCGGGCTCGCGGCGGAGAGTTCGGGCAGGTAGGCGCCGATCGGGGCGTCGAGGTCCAGCCGTCCGTCGGCGGCCAGCAGTCCGACGAGCAGTGCGGTGGCCGGCTTGGTCAGGGAGGCGACCGGGAACGCGGTGTCGGCGGTGACCGGCAGGCCGGAGCCCGCCACCCGCTCCCCCGTCGCGACGACGATCAGCCGGCCCTGGTGGCGGACGGCGAGCTGCGCGCCGGGCACCCGGTGCGCGCGCGCCAGTTCGGCGAGCCGGGCGGCCAGGAACGCGCGGTCGAGGGCCGGGACCGCCGGGTCGGCGGCGTCCTGGTCGTCGGCGTCCGCGTCGGCGGCGAGGGAGTCGGTCACGACACTCGGCGGGGAGTCGAGCGGTGCCACCGGCTCGGGCCCGACCGGCCCGGGCGCGGCCCCGCCGTCGGCGGCCCCGGTCCGGACCGCGACCGCCGCGAGGCGTTCGACGGTCGGGTGCGAGAACAGGTCCTTGGGCACGATGTGCCAGCCGGCCCGCCGGGCGCGGTAGACCACCTGGACGCTCAGCACCGAGTTCCCGCCCAGCTCGAAGAAGTCGCCGGTCACGTCGACCTCGTCGAGCGGGCGGCCGAGTACCTCCGCCCAGATCGCGGCGAGCGCGGCCTCCGTCGCGTCGCGCGGCGCGACCCGCGGCGCGGCGTCGTCGGCCGTCGCGCCCGGGGCGGGCAGCGCCCGCCGGTCGACCTTGCCGCTGGGGGTCAGCGGGAAGGTGTCCACGACCACGAAGAACGCGGGCACCATGTACCCCGGCAGGGACTTCCCGAGGTGCGCCTTCAGCTCCGCGGCGGTGGGCGGTTCGGCGCCGGCCGGCACGGTGTAGGCCACCAGCTGCCGGTCGCCCGGGCGGTCCTCGCGTGCCACCACCACGGCCGAGCCGACCTTCGGGTGGGCCTCCAGCACCGTCTCGATCTCGCCGAGCTCGATCCGGAAGCCGCGGATCTTGACCTGGTCGTCGGCCCGGCCGACGAACTCCAGGACGCCGTCGGCCCGCCACCGGACCACGTCGCCGGTGCGGTACATCCTCCCTCCGGCCGGTCCGAACGGGTCGGCGACGAACCGGCCCGCGGTCAGGCCGGGCCGGCCCGCGTAGCCCCGGGCCACGCCCTCGCCGGCGATGTACAGCTCGCCCGGGACGCCGGGGGGCACCGGCTGGAGGCGGGCGTCGAGCACGTACACCCGGGTGTTGGCGATCGGCCGGCCGATCGGCGGCGCGCCGGTGGTGCCGCGCGCCAGCTCGGCGGCGGTGGACCAGATGGTGGTCTCGGTCGGCCCGTACACGTTCGTCACCGACGGCGATCCGGCGGTCAGGGCCTCGGCCAGTTCGGCGGGCAGCGCCTCGCCGCCGACGAGCACCCGGACCCGGGCGAGCACGTCCGGGACGGCCTCGGCGACGCCGCGCCACAGGCTCGGCGTGGCCTGCACCACCGTGACGTCCTCGGCGTGGACGACCCGGCGCAGTTCCCGCGGGTCGAGCACCAGCTCCTTGTCCGCCAGGACCACGGCCGCGCCGCTGACCAGCGGCACGAACAGCTCCAGGTGCGCGATGTCGAACCCGACGGTGGTCACGGCCAGCAGCCGGTCCCCGGGGGCCATCGCGGTCCGGTCCCGCATGTCCAGCACGAAGTTGCGCAGGTTGCCCCGGGTGACCACGACGCCCTTGGGGGTGCCGGTGGAGCCGGAGGTGTAGAGCAGGTAGGCGGCGTTCTCCGGGCCCACCGGCCCGGCCGGGGCCGGCCTGGTCGCCGGGAGGCCGGCGAGCAGGGCGGCCGTGCCGGGGTCGGTGAGCGAGAGGGACGGCGTGCCCTCCGGCAGGTCGAGGACGGCCGCGTCGCCGGTCAGCGCGAGGACCGGGGCCGCGTCGCGCACCATGAACGCGAGGCGTTCGCGCGGGTGGTCCAGGTCCAGCGGCAGGTAGGCGGCGCCGGTCTTCAGTACCGCCAGCATGGCCACCAGCAGTTCGGGGGTGCGCGGGCAGGCCAGGGCGACGGTCTGCTCGGGGCGCAGGCCCCGGGCCACCAGGTGGTGGGCCAGCCGGTTGGCGCGGGCGTCCAGTTCGGCGTAGCTCAGCACGGTGTCCCGGTGCACCAGCGCGGTGCCGTGCGGGGTGGCCGCGGCCTGCTGTTCGAACAGCTCGACGGTGGTGGCCCGCCCGGTCGGCAGGGCGGTGGCGTTCCACTCCTCCAGCAGGACGGTCCGCTCGGCGGCGGTCAGGACGGGCAGTCCGGCGACCGGGCTCCCGGCGTGGTCGGCGAAGGCGTCCAGCAGGGTCGCCAGGCGTCCGGCGAGCCGCTCCACGGTGCCCGGGTCGAACAGGCGCGGGTCGTAGCCGAGGCGCAGGTGCAGTTCGTCGGTGGTGTAGGCGGTGAGGGTGAGCGCGTAGTTGGTCTCCTCCGCGCCGTCGTTCTCGCGCACCACGAGGCCGTGCCGGGCGCCCGCCTCCCGGTCGTACGGGAAGCTCTCGAAGATGACGAGGCTGTCGAACAGGCCGGAGTCCCCGGGCACGTCGCTCCAGCCGCGGACCTGGGCCAGCGACACGTGCTCGAACTGCCGGGTCTCGACCTGCTCGTCCTGCATCCGGCGCAGCCAGGACACCAGGTCGGGGGCGCCGTCCACGCGGGTCCGCACGGGCAGCGTGTTGATGAACAGGCCGACGATCTCGTCCGCGCCCGCGAGTTCGGCGGGCCGGCCGGAGACCGTCGCGCCGAAGCACACGTCCTGTTCGCCGCTGTGCCGGGCGAGCAGCAGCGCCCACGCGCCCTGGACGACGGTGTTCACCGTCAGCCGGGCGCTCTTGGCGAACTCGTAGAGCCGGCGCGAGCGTTCGGCGGGCAGCCGCAGGTTGACGTCGCGCGAGGAGCGGGAGTCGTGCGCGGCCAGCGGCGCCCGGTCGTACGGCAGCGGGGTGGCCGCCGTGAAGCCCGCCATGGTGCGGCGCCAGTGCGCCTCGGCGGCGGCGTCGTCCTGCTCGGCCAGCCACTGCACGTAGTCCCGGTACGGGCGGCGCGGCTTGGGCGCGGGGGTGGGTGCGCCGCCGAGCGCGGCGTGCTCCTCGAAGACCTGGGCGAGGACGTCGGCGAAGCTCCAGCCGTCCAGCAGCAGGTGGTGCGAGGACCAGATCACCCGGACGCTCGACCCGGACAGCCGGGCGACGGTCAGCCGCATCAGCGGCGCCTCGGCCAGGTCGAGGCGCAGCGCGGGCAGGCCCTCCCACAGCTGCCGCGAGCGGGCCTCCCGGTCCTCCTCGGTCAGGGCGCTCCAGTCCAGGTGCGTCACGGGCATCCGGACGTCCCGGCGGACGATCTGGAGCGGGGTGTCCAGGACGTCGGCGCCGACCACGGCGGTGCGCAGGACCGGGGTGCGGTCCACCACCCGCTGGAAGGCCTCGGCCAGCCGGGCCGGGTCGTCGACCCCGTCGAGCACGGCGGCGAAGTGCGTGAGGTACATATCACCGCTGTCGCCGTCGAGGGAGTGGAACAGCATGCCGCTCTGCATCGGGGTGAGCGGGTAGACGTCCTCGACCGTGCGGCCGTCGCCGGCGATCCGGTCCACGGCCGCCTGGTCCAGGCCGGCGAGCGGGAAGTCCGACGGGGTGCAGCCGCCCGCGCCGGGCAGCGCGCAGTGCTCGACGATCTGCTCCAGCGCGGTGAGGAAGTCCTCGGCGAGCCGGGCGACCGTCTCCTCGCGGTGGACGTTCCCGGAGTACTCCCAGCCGAACTCCAGCACGCCGTCCCGGACCATGCCGGTGACCTCGATCAGGCACTGCCGGGCCTGCTCGGGGCTCCGGTCGGGCACCGGGTTGTCGCACCAGCCCCGGAACAGCCCGTCCTCGTCGCCGGTCCCCGCGTCGAAGCGGCCGTGGTAGTTGAACCCGACCTGGCACTGGCGGCCCTGCCCCAGTCCGCCGGCCCCGCCGAGGTAGCGCAGGGCGCCGTAGCCCAGGCCGCGGGACGGCACGGCGCGCAGCTGCTCCTTGACGCTCTTGAGGGTGGCGCCCCAGTCCCCGCCCTCGGGCAGCTCCAGCGCCACCGGGAACACGGTGGTGAACCAGCCGACGGTGCGGGTGAGGTCGACGTCGGCGAACAGGTCCTCGCGTCCGTGGCCCTCCAGTTCGACCGGCACGGTGCCGCCGGCCCAGTCGTGCAGCACCCGGGCGAGGGCGCTCAGCAGCACGTCGTTGACCTGCGTCCGGTACGCCTCGGGGACCCGGCGCAGCAGCGCGTCGGTGCGGTCGGCGCTCAGCCGCCGGGTGAGGGTGCGCGCGGAGCCGGCGGTGTTGCGGCCCCGGAGGTCCACCGGCAGCGGGGCGGCGTCGGCGGTGGCCCGCTCGACCCGGGTCCAGTGGTCCAGTTCGGCGTCGAACCCGCCGGCCGCCGCCAGGCCGGTGAGGCGGTGCGACCAGTCCCGGAACGAGGTGGACTTGGCGCCCAGGTCCGTCTTCCGGCCGAGCGCCGCCTGGCGGTGCGCGGTCTCCAGGTCGGCGAGGATGACCCGCCAGGAGACCGCGTCGACGACGTAGTGGTGGGCGGCGACGAACAGCCGGGGGGCCAGGCCGCCGCCGAGGGTGAACAGCACGCCCCTGAAGAGCGGGCCGGTGCGGACGTCGAAGCCGGTCTGCGCCGCGGTGATCGCCGCGCGCACCGCCTCGTCCCGGGCGGCCGGGTCGAGCGCGGTCAGGTCCACGGTCTCCAGGAGGCCGGTGTCGGCCGGGCCGTCGGTGACGGCGTCGTTGCGCTGGCGCCAGGCGCCGCCGACCCGCTCGGCGCGGATGCGCAGGATGTCGTGGTGGTGGAGCACGGCGGCGAAGGCGGTGCGCAGCGCGTCGGCGTCGACCGCGGCGTCCAGTTCGAGGTACAGCGACTGGTTGAAGTGGCCCGGCGCGTCGGGGAACTCCTCGAAGTACCAGTGCTGGACGGGCGTCAGCGGCACCGGGCCGACCACCGGGCCCTGCTCGGCGTCGGGCGCGGCCACCTCGGTGACCTCGCCGGCCAGTTCGGCGATGGTCTGGCGCAGGAACATCTGCCGGGTGGTCAGCCGCAGGTTGGAGCGCCGGGCGAGCGACACCACCTGGAGGCTGAGGATCGAGTCGCCGCCGAGGTTGAAGAAGTTGTCCTCGACGCCGATCCGGTCGGGTTCGACGCCCAGGACCTTCGCCCAGACGTCGACCAGCGCGGCCTCCACCGGGGTGCGCGGCGCGACCCGGCGGGACGGGTCGGCCTCGGGTTCGGCGACCACGGGCAGGGCCCGCCGGTCCAGGGTGCCGTTCGGGGTCATCGGCAGCGCGTCGAGCACGGCGATCGCCGAGGGCACGGCCTGGCTCGGCAGGTTGGCGGCGAGGAAGGCGCGGAGCGCGGCGGGGTCGGGCGCCTCGGTGCCGGCCGGGACCACGTAGGCGAACAGCCGGGTGTGGCCGGAGTCGGCCCGGCGCGCGACCGCCGCGGCGGTGGCCACCAGGGGGTGGCGGGTCAGCGCGGTCTCGACCTCGCCGAGTTCGACCCGGAAGCCGCGGATCTTGACCTGGTCGTCGACCCGGCCGAGGTACTCCAGGTTGCCGTCGCCGCGCCAGCGCACCACGTCGCCGGTGCGGTAGAACCGGCCGGTGCCGGGGCCGAGGACGTCGAAGGGGAACCGCTCGGCGCTCAACTCGGGCCGGTTCCAGTACCCCTGGGCGATGCCGCCGCCGCCGATGAACAGCTCGCCGGGCACCCCGGTCGGCACCGGGCGGCCCAGGTCGTCCACCACGTAGACGCTGGTGTTGACCATCGGCTTGCCGATCGGGACGAACGCCGAGGGCTCGACCGGGTCGTCGCCGAGCGCGAACACGGTGGCGTCGATCGTCGTCTCGGTGGCGCCGTACGCGTTGACGGCCAGTGTGTCGGGGCCGATGTGTTCGAGCAGGTTGGCGGCGTCCTCCGCGAGCCAGCCCTCGGCGCCCAGGGAGAGCAGCCGCACCGACTCCAGGCCGCCGCCGCCGCGCCAGGCCAGCTCGGTGCTGATGGCCCGGGCCAGGGACGGGGTGGTGGCCAGGATCTCCGGCCGGACCTCGGCGATCAGATCGGCCAGGGTGGGCGGGTCGGTCACCACCTCGGCCGGGCAGACCACCATCTCGCCGCCGAAGAGCGCGGAGAACAGGAAGTCGCCGAGGAACAGGTCGACGCCGAAGCTGGCCACGCACAGGGCCCGGCCGCGGATCTCGTCCAGCCGGTAGCGGGCGTTCCAGGAGCGCAGGATGTGGTGCACGTTGCGGTGGCTGATCTGCACGCCCTTGGGCTTGCCGGTGGTGCCCGAGGTGTAGATCACGTAGACCAGGTCGTCCACGGTGCCGCCGGTCGGCGGCGGCCCGTCCGGCAGGGCGTCGATCAGCGGCCGGTCGCGGTCGAGGAGGATGACGGTCGCGTCGTGTCCGGCGACCCGGTCCGCCACCGAGGTCTGGGTGACCACCACGGGTGCGGCGGCGTCCTCCAGCATCATGCTGAGCCGCTGCGCCGGGTAGTCCGGGTCGAGCGGGACGAACGCGGCGCCGGACTTCATCACGCCGAGCAGCGCGACCATCGCGTCCACGCCGCGCTCGACGCACACGCCGACCAGGGTGCCCGGGCCCGCGCCCAGGCCGCTGAGGTGGCGGGCCAGCCGGTCGGCCCGGGCCTTCAGGGCGGCGAAGGTCAGCCGCTCGTCGGCGCAGCTGACCGCGACCGCGTCGGGGCGCAGCGCGGCCTGCTCGTCGAACAGCTCGTGCACGCTCCGGGAGGGGCCGAACTCGACCACGGGGCCGTTCCACTCGGTGGTCAGCCGGTGCAGTTCGGGCGCGGTGAGCATGGGCAGGTCCCGCATCGGCGCGTCCGGCCGGGCGGCGACGCCGTCGAGCAGGGTCACCAGGTGCCCGCTCATCCGCTCGATCGTGGCCGGGTCGAACAGGTCGGTGCTGTACTCGATGGAGCCGGTGAGCCCGCCGTCGTGCTCGAAGAAGTCGAGGGACACGTCGAACTTGGCCACGTGCAGCGGCGGGTCGACCTCGGTGACCCGCAGGCCGGGCAGGTCGGTGTCGGCCTGCTGCGCGTTCTGGAGGTTGACCATCACCTGCACCAGGGGCGGCCGGCTGGGGTCGCGTTCCGGCCGCAGGGTGTCGACCAGCCGCTGGAACGGGATCTCGTCGTTGGCGAAGGCGTCGAGCACGGTGGAGCGGACGTCGCCGAGGAAGTCGGTGAAGGAGCGTTCCTCGTCGACCTGGGAGCGCAGCACCACGGTGTTGCTGAAGTAGCCGATGACGTGTTCCAGTTCGACCCGGCCGCGGCCCGCGGCGACCGAACCGACGGCGATGTCCCGCTGTCCCGAGTACCGGGCGAACAGCAGCTGGCTCGCGGCGACCAGGGTCATGAACAGGGTGGCGCCGGTGCGGGCGCCGAGTTCGCCCAGGCGCCGGGTCAGCGCCTCGGGCAGGACGATCTCGTGGATCGCGCCCGCGGTGCCCAGGACCGGGGGGCGCGGGCGGTCGGACGGCAGTTCCACCGGGGGCAGCGCGGCCAGGTGGCGGCGCCAGTAGTCGGTCTGCCCGGCCGCCTCGGGCCCGGCCAGCCGCTCCTGCTGCCAGACCGCGAAGTCGGCGAACTGCACCGGCAGGTCCGGCAGCGCGAGGTCCTCGCCGCGCACCCGCGCCGCGTACCGGGCGCCGACCTCCTCGACCAGGATGCCGATGGACCAGCCGTCGCCGACGATGTGGTGCAGGCCCAGCACGAGGACGTGCTCGTCCGCCGCGAGCCGGACCAGGGTCACCCGGAACAGCGGGCCGCGGCGCAGGTCGAACGGGGTCGCCCCCTCGCGCTCCAGGCAGCGGTCGAGCCCGGCGGCGCGCTCGGCCTCCGGCAGGTCGGACAGGTCCAGCAGTTCGACCGGGACGCGGGCGGGCTCGTGCACCACCTGGATGCCGCGGCCCTCGACCTCGCCGATGGTGGTGCGCAGCGCCTCGTGCCGCGCGACCACCCCGTCGAGGGCCGCGCGCAGCGCCTCGACGTCCAGCTCGCCGGTCAGCCGCAGCACCCGGGGGGCGTTGTACTCGACGCTGTCGGGGTTCAGTTCGGCGAGGAACCACAGGCCCTGCTGGCCCGCCGACAGCGGCAGCGCGCCGTCCCGGGGCGCCGGGGTGATCGGGCGGTCCTGGGCGACGGGCTCGGCGGCGCCGGCGAGTTGGCGCAGCACGAGTTCGCGCAGGTGGTCGGGGAGCGCGGACAACCGGTCCTTCGCGGCGGGGGGCAGTTCCATGCTGTTCTCTCTCCGTTTCAGAAGGGCGGGGTCCGACGCGTTCAGGACCGGGCGGCGAGGCTCTCCAGCACCTGGGCCAGGATCCGGTCGCGGATGGTGGTGGCCAGGGCGGCGATCGTCGGTCCTTCGAAGAGGTCGCGGGGGGTGACCTCGACGCCGAAGGCGGTGCGCATCCGGGAGACGATCCGCAGGCTGTTGATGGAGTCGCCGCCGAGGGCGAAGTAGTCGTCCCGGACGCCGATCCGCTCGATGCCGAGCACCTCGGTCCAGATCCGGGCCAGTGCTTCCTCGGTCGGGTCGCCCGGGGCGACGTAGTCGGCTCCCGCGCCGTCCTGGCGGGTGGGGGCGGGCAGCGCGGACCGGTCGAGCTTGCCGTTGTGGTTGAGCGGCATCCGCTCCAGCGCGACGATCGCGGCCGGGATCATGTAGTCGGGCAGGGTGGCGCCGAGGTGGTCGCGCAGGTCCCCGGCGGTCGGCACGGGCAGGCCGGGCCGGCCCACGACGTAGGCGGCGAGCCGCTTGTTGCCCTTCTCGTCGGGCCACACCGAGACGGCGGCCTCGGCGACCGCGTCGTGCCGCAGCAGGACGCTCTCGATCTCGCCGGGCTCCACCCGGAAGCCGCGGATCTTGACCTGGTCGTCGGTGCGTCCGACGAAGTCCAGGGTGCCGTCGGCGCGCCAGCGCACCACGTCGCCGGTGCGGTAGAGCCGCGATCCGGGCGGGCCGAACGGGTCGGCGACGAAGCGTTCGGCGGTCTTGGCCCGGTTGGCGACGTAGCCCCGGGCGAGGCCCACGCCGCCGACGTACAGCTCGCCGGGCACGCCGATCGGCACCGGGGTCAGCCGGTCGTCGAGGATGTAGGCGCGGGTGTTGGCGAGCGGCTCGCCCAGCGGCACGCTGCGGTACCCGGCGCCCTGCTCGACCTCGAACAGGCTGACGGTGACGCCCGCCTCGGTCGGCCCGTAGTTGTTGATCACCCGGTGGTCGCGGGCCCAGGCCTCGGCGACCTCGGGGACGACCACGTCGCCGCCGACCCGGACGGTGTCCATCCCGGGCAGCGAGTCGGGGTCGAGCGAGGACAGCACGGTGATCGGGATGGACGCCGTGGTGACCCGGCCCGCGAGCATGTGCTCGACCAGGTAGGTGCCGTTGCGGGCGACGTCCGGGCGCGGCACGACCATCGTGCCGCCGGCTGCCCAGGTGGTGAACAGGTCCTGCACGCCGGTGTCGAAGCTCATCGAGCACAGCTGGAAGACCCGGCTGTCCGGGGTGAGCCCGTACGGCCCGACCACCGCGGTGACGGTGTTGTAGAGCGAGCGGTGCTCGACCATCACGCCCTTGGGCCGGCCGGTCGAGCCGGAGGTGTAGACGACGTAGGCGAGGTCGCGGGGGCTGCCCGTCGCCTCGGGCTCGGTGTCCGGGTACTTGGCGATGACCTCGCGGTCCCGGTCCAGGAACACCAGGTCGGCGTCGGTCCGGGGGAAGCGGCCGATGCCGCTCTCGTGGGCCAGCACCACCGGCGGGCGGGTCTCCTCCAGCGTGACGCCCAGGCGCTCGGCCGGGTAGTCCGGGTCCAGCGGCACGTACGCGCCGCCGGCCTTGAGGATGCCGAGGATGGCGACGAACAGGTCCAGGCTCCGCTCGATCGCGATGCCCACCAGGACGTCGCTGCCGACGCCCCGCTCGATCAGGTGGTGGGCCAGCCGGTTGGCCTGCGTGTCCAGTTCGGCGTAGGTCAGCCGCTGGTCGTCGAGTTCCACCGCGACCGCGTCGGGGCGCAGCCGCGCCTGGGTGGTGACCAGTTCGTGCATCCGGTGCTCGACGGAGCGGTCGGCCGGGGCGCCGGCCGCGGCCGTGCCGACGACCGTCCGGTACTCGGCGGGTGAGAGGGCCGGCAGGTCGCCGACGGTCCGCTCGGGGTCCTCGGCGAACGCCTCCAGCAGGGTCCGCAGGTAGTCCGCCATCCGCCGCACGCTGTCCGCCTCGAACAGCGCCGGGTCGAAGTGCAGGCGGACGGTGATCCGTTCGCCGGGGAGCACGACGACGCCGAGCGCGGTGCCCGAGCCGGTCTCGGTGTCGAAGCGGGTGAGGTCCAGGCCGTGCGCGGTGAACGCCCGTTCGTCGAACGGGTAGTTCTCGAAGACGATGATGCTGTCGAACAGGTTGTCCCCGGCGGACAGCCCGCTCCACGACTGGGCCTGGGTCAGCGACACGGTCTCGAAGTCGCGGGCCCGGGCCTGCTCGGCCTGGAGGCCGGCCAGCCAGGGCACCAGGTCCTGCTCCGGGTCCACCCGGGCGAGCACCGGCAGGGTGTTGACCAGCATGCCGATGATCGAGTCGACGCCGGCGAGGTCCGGGGTGCGGCCGGACACCGTGCCGCCGAAGCAGACCTCCCGGCCGCCGCCGTAGCGCGACAGCAGCAGCGCCCACGCTCCCTGGAGGAGCGTGCTGGTGGTCAGCTTGGTCCGCTTGGCCACCTCGACGAGCCGGGCGGACAGCGCGGGGGCGATGTCCACCTCGACGAGTTCGGTGGCGCGCGGCCGGTAGTCCGGTGCGGCCGGGCGGTCGTAGGGCAGCCGGGTCGGCACGGTGAAGTCGCCGAGCACGCCGCGCCAGTACGCCTCCGCCGCCGCCCGGTCCTGGCCGTCCAGCCACCGCAGGTAGTCCCGGAAGGGCACCCGGGGCCGCGCCGGCGGCGCCTCGCCGTCGCGCAGCCGGGCGTAGTCGGCGGCCACTTCGGCGAGCAGTTCGGCGCCGCTCCAGCCGTCCATGACGATGTGGTGCATCGACCACAGCAGGCGGACGCTGGTGTCGGTGAGCCGGATGACGGCGACCCTGGCCAGGGGCGCGGTGTCAAGGTCGACGCCGGCCGCCCGGTCGGCGGCGCGCAGTGCCTGCCACGCCTCCTGGCGCTCGGCCTCGGGCAGGAGGCGCCAGTCGTGCCGGGTGACGGGCAGGGTGGCCGCGGCCCGGACCACCTGGACCGGGTCGCCGAGGTCCGACCAGACCACGGCGGTGCGCAGGATGGGCAGCCGGTCCGCGGCCGACTGCCAGGCCCGGGCGAGCAGTTCGGGGTCCTCGACGTGGTCGAGCACCAGGTCGAACTGGATCAGGTGCAGACCGGTGTCCTCGGTCATCAGCGCGTCGAAGAGCATCCCGCTCTGCATCGGGGTCAGCGGGTAGACGTCCTCGACGGGCCCGCCCTCGGCGAGGCGCGCGGCCTCGGCGGGGGTGAGCTCGACGAGCGGGCGGTCCGCCGCCCCGCCGGGTGCGCCGTCGGCGCCGGTCGCGCCGTCCGTGCTGGTCGCGACCCCGGCCAGTTCGGCGACGGTCGGGGTGAGGAAGAGGTCCTTGGCGGTCAGCCGGATTCCGTGCGAGCGGAGCCGGGAGACCACCTTGATGGCCAGGATGGAGTCGCCGCCGACGGCGAAGAAGTTGTCGGTCACGCCGACCCGGTCGACGCCGAACACCTCGGCCCACACCCCGGCCAGCAGCCGCTCGGTGTCCGTCCGGGGCTCGACGTGCTCGCCCGCGGTCAGCAGGTCGACCTGCGGCTCGGGCAGGGCGCGGCGGTCCACCTTGCCGCTGTTCGACAGGGGCAGCGCGTCCATCGGGATGAACCAGGACGGCACCTGGTAGCCCGGCAGCCGGGCGGACAGGGCCTCGCGCCACGCCTGCGGGTCGGCCTCCCGGCCGCGCTCGGACACCACGTAGGCGACCAGGTGCCGGGCGCCGCGCGTCTCGTGCACGACGACCACGCCGTCCTTGACGCCGTCGAGCCCGGTGAGCGCGGCCTCGATCTCGCCGATCTCGATCCGGAAGCCGCGGATCTTGACCTGGTTGTCGGCCCGGCGCAGGTAGTCCATCGTCCCGTCGGCGCGCCACCGGACGACGTCGCCGGTGCGGTAGAGCCTCCCTCCCGGCCCGGCCGCCGGGCCGGCGGCGAGGGGCCCGTCCCCGGCCGCGAAGGGGTCGGCGACGAAGCGCTCGGCGGTCAGCGCGGGGCGGCCGAAGTAGCCGCGGGCCAGGCCGTCGCCCGCGACGTACAGCTCGCCGGGCGCGCCGACCGGCACCGGGCGCAGCCACGCGTCCAGCACGTACAGCCGGGTGTTGTCCAGCGGCGGGCCGATCGGCACCACGCGGGAGCGCACCTGGTCCAGGGACAGCTCGTGGAACTGGGTGTAGGTGGTGGCCTCGGTCGGCCCGTAGGCGTTGACGACCACCGTGCCGGGGCAGTGCGTGATGACCCGCTCCAGCGCCTCCGGGGAGGGCGCCTCGCCGCCGGTGATGACGGTGGCCGCGCCGGCGAAGCAGTCGGGCGCCTCCTCGGCGAACAGGCGCAGCAGCGCGGAGGTGAGGAACACCGCCGTCACGCCGTGCTCGGCGATCAGGTCGCGCACGAGGGCGGGCGTCGGCTCCTCGGTGGCGATGACCATCTCGCCGCCGGTCAGCAGCGGCACCCACACCTCGTAGGTCGAGGCGTCGAAGGCGTGCGGGGAGTGGAACAGGACGCGCCGGTGCGCGGCCTCGCGCCAGCGGCGGTCCCAGGCCAGGGCGACCACGTCGGCGTGGGTGATCGCGACGCCCTTCGGGGTCCCGGTGGAGCCCGAGGTGAACATGATGTAGGCGAGCTGCCGGGGGTCCGGGCGGCACCCGGGGTCGTGGGCGGGCAGGCCGGCGGTGGTGGCCGGGTCGTCGACGACGAGGACCGGGACGTCGGTCGCGGCGGCCCGCTCCGCCATGGCCCGGTCCGTCAGCAGCACCCGGGCGCCGACGTCGGCCAGGACGAGGCGGACCCGGTCCTCGGGGTAGGCGGCGTGCAGCGGGACGTAGACGGCGCCGGCCTTGAGCACGGCGAGGATGGAGACGACCGCGTGCACGGACCGGTCCAGCAGCAGGCCGACCCGGGACTCGGTGGTGACGCCCTCGGCGAGCAGGCGGTGGGCGAGCCGGTTGGCCCGCTCGTCCAGTTCGGCGTAGCTGATCCGTTCGCCGCCGGCCAGCACGGCCGTCCGGTCCGGGGCGAGCCGCACCTGCTCGGCGAAGAGCTCCGGCAGGCCCCGGTCGGCGGGGAACGGGCCGGTGGTGTCGTTCCAGTCGTGGAGCACCCGGCGCCGCTCGGCCCCGGTCAGCAGCCGCAGTTCGGACAGCGGCCGGCCCGGCTTGGCGACGATCTCCGCGAGCAGGGTGCGGAGGGCCTCGGCGAGGCGCTCGACGGTCGCCGGTTCGAGCAGTGCGGGGTCGTGGCCGACGCTCACCTCCAGCGCGCCGTCGCGGTCGGCGAAGCTCAGCGCGACGTCGGCGACGGCGAAGGTGACGGGCAGGTCGGCGCCCGCCGCGCGGGTGGCCTCGCCGAGGAGGCGGTCGAAGGGGAGGCGGCCGTCGACGGCCGCGCGCAGCAGGACGGGCGCGCCGCCCCCGGTCGCGGACGGGCGGTGGACGGTCGCGGTCACCTCGTCCTCGCCCGCGTACACCGCGGACAGCAGCTGGGCCGCGGCGGTGAGGGCGCCCGGCAGGGTGGCGCCGGCCGTGTCCGCGAGCCGCCGCAGGCCCGCGGTGAGCGCGGGGTCGAGCGTGAACCGGTGCGTCGCCGTGGCCTCGGCGGGCGCCGCCGGTCGTGGACGGTCGACGGGAAAGCGCGTCACCTCGTGGTCGACGGCCGGGTCCGACGCCGGTCCTGCTTCCGGGAACCCTTCGTGGGTCACGGGCTGTCTCCCTCTTCGGTCTGCGCTGGGTCCGCACGGCGGAGGCCGTGCCTGATCGCCAAGTCTCCCCAGAGGGGCCTCGGACCAGCTACGCACTTGACGGAAGAGCGAAACAGGGCGGTCAGCAGGCGTTTTGACGCCGGGACCTGCGGCGGCACGGTCGGCGGCGCCGCCGACCGGACGCGGTGGGACACGGTGGAACGCCGATGGCGCCGCCGGATGCCCGGCGGCGCCATCGGGTGCCCGCGCGGCGTCAGCCGCCGGCGGTGCGGCTCACTCGCGCCCGCCGATCGCGTCGACCGGCGCGGGCCGCATGGCGAACCGGGTGGCCGTCGCGATCGAGCCCCAGGAGAGCGCGACGGTGACCGCCACGATCGCGAGGAGGCCGAGGACGGAGACGGTCGGCATCGCCGATTTGGTCAGCCCGAGGCTGATGCCGACCAGCGGCGGGATCGTCGCCAGCAGTCCGAACAGCAGCGCCGAGAAGACCACGATCCGGGCCTCGCCGTTCATCATCCGGCGGACCTGGTCGCGGCTGGCGCCGATGAGTTGCAGCATGGCGAACTCGCGGACCCGCGCCGCCGTCGCCATCACCAGGGTGTTCACCACGGCGATCGCGATGTAGCCCAGCAGGACGGTCTGGAACAGCAGGTTGAGCGCCCAGTCGCCCGAACCGCCCGCCCCGGGCGCCACGTTCAGCGAGGACTGCCCGCCGACCTTGACCGTCGGGTAGCGCTCGACGGCGCCGCGCAGCGCCCCGAGGAGCGCCTTCTGGTCGGTGCCGGGCGCGGACCTGACCAGCACCGCGGCGTCGGTCCGCGCGGTGGTGTGCGCGACGACCAGGTCGTTGGGCAGGGTGACGTCCCCGAAGCCCAGGCCCCGCTCGTAGATCGCCACCACGGTCGGCTTGACCACCGTGCCGTCGCCGAGCCGCAGGTCGATCGTCTTGCCGCGCTTGGCCCCGACGGTCTCCGCGACGACCCGGCTCAGCGCCACCGTCTCGCCCTGGAGCTGCCCGGTGTCGCCCTCGATCACCCCGAGGTCCATGGTGTCGGAGAGCCGGTCGGGCGTGACGCCCTGGGCCGGGTAGACCTTGGTCGCGGTGCTGTCCTCGGACGGGAAGGTCAGCAGCACCGTCATCCGCGCCACCGGCGTCACCACGGTGACCCCGGGGACGCCGCGCACGGCGTCGACGACCTCCGGGGACACCCCGGAGCCGGAGGTCGCGGTGAGCACGTGGTCGGCCCGCATGCCCTCGGCCAGCTGGTCCTGCGAGGCGGCCATCGTCGTGGAGGCGCCGAACACCTGCACGGCGGCCAGGGTCACGCCCATGGCCAGCGGGGTGGCGGCCGTGCTGAGCCGCCGCGAGTTGGCCTTGGCGTTGGACTGGGCGAGGAAGCCGTAGGCCTTGGACTGGCTGTTCAGCCGCGCGCCGAACACCCCGATGGCGCCCCGGAACAGCAGCGGGCCGATGCAGCCCACCGCGACGACGAACAGCAGCACCGCGCTCGCCGCCGTGTCGGCGGCCGAGTCGCCGGACACCGCCACGTTGTTGAGGGTCAGCAGCAGCCCGAGCGGGATCAGCAGGAAGCCGATCGCCAGCCGGACCCGGCCGAGCTTCTTGGGCTCGACGGCGGCGTCCCCGAGCGCCTCGACCGGGCTGGTCCTGGCGACCCGGCGGGCGACCATCCAGCCGCCGAGCCGGGCGCTGACCATGCACAGCACCAGCGCGGCGAGGACGGGGAGGAACCCCACCTCCATGTGGAAGTCCGGGGGCATGGCGCCCGCGAGGACGAACACCTCGCGCATCACGAACGCGAGGACGATGCCGGGGAGCACGCCGACCAGGGCGCCGGCCCCCGACACCAGCGTCATCTCGGCGCCGATCATCCAGTGGATCTGCTTGGGCGTGGCGCCGATGGCGCGCAGCAGGGCGAGTTCGCGCCGGCGCTGCTGCACCGACAGGGCGAGGGTGCTCGCCACCACGAACACCACGATCAGCACCATGGTGCCGCCGAAGGACGCCGAGGACTCGACCACCAGGCTGCGGGCGTCGCCCACGTCCAGGAACTCCACGTCGCCGCGCCCGGAGCCGGTGTGGGTGACCACGCCCGGCACGGCGGCCTTGATGCTCTTGGCCAGCTGGTCGGCGGTGACGCCGGGCGCGGCGCGCACGCCGATGGCGTCCACCCGGTCCGGACGGCCGGTCAGCTTGGCGGCCTGGCCGTCGGTGAAGAACACCGCGGACTGCCGGGCCAAGCCGTCGCCGGGCGGGTCGGCGACGCCCACCACGTGGTAGGACGAGGCGACCGAGCCGACCACGAGCCGCACCGTCGAACCGGGCGACAGGTGGGCGCGGGAGGCGAGGCCGGAGTCGAGCACGACCTCGTCGGACCCGGTGGGGGCGCGGCCGGCGGCCACCGTGAACGGCCCGAGTCCGGCGCCGGACCAGCCGTGCCCGAACACCGGGAAGCCGTCCGGGCCGCCGACCGATCCGCCCTTCTGGTCCAGCACGCTGAGCTCGATGTCGACGTCGCCGACGGCCGAGTGCACGCCCGGCACCGCGCCGACGGCGGCGACCTTGTCGGCGGGCAGCGTGACGCGTTCGCTGTAGCGGACCTCGGAACTCTCGTCCAGCCAGTACGACTGCTCCGCGCTGAGGACGACCTCCGTGCCCGCGTAGCGCTCGGGGGTCACTCCGGTGCTGAGGCCGGACATCAGCAGGATGCCGCAGGCGGTGATCACCGCCGCGCCCGCGGCGATCGCCACGAAGGAGCCGACGAAGCCGCCCTTGCGCCCCTTGATGGTGCTCCATGCCAGCGACAGGTCCTTGCGGTACGGCACCACGATGCGGACCAGCCGGCGGACGGCGCGGATCACCACTCGCCCAGGTGCGTCATGCGGGACGCGACCTGCTCCGAGGTGGGCCGGTACAGCTCGCCCGCGAGCTTGCCGTCGGCCAGGAACACGACCGAGTCGGCGTACGAGGCGGCGACCGGGTCGTGGGTGACCATCAGCACCGTCTGCCCCATGTCGTCCACGACGTGCCGCAGCAGTTCCAGGACCTGCTTGCTGGAGCGGGAGTCCAGCGCTCCGGTCGGCTCGTCCGCGACCACCGCGTCCGGGTGGGTGATCAGCGCGCGGGCGATCGCGACCCGCTGCTGCTGGCCGCCGGAGAGTTCGCTGGGACGGCGCTTGAGGTGGTCGCCGAGGCCGACCGCGGTGAGCACCTCCCGCAGGAAGTCGTGGTCGGTCTTGCGGTCGGCGAGCCGCAGTGGCAGCGTGACGTTCTCCTCGACGGTCAGTGAGCCGAGCAGGTTGTAGGCCTGGAAGATGAAGCCGATCCGCTCCCGTCTGACCTCGGTGAGCTGGACCTCGTCGAGGCCCGACAACTCGACGTCGCCCAGCCAGACCGAGCCCGAGGTCGGCCGGTCCAGACCGGCCGCGCAGTTGAGAAAGGTGCTCTTACCGGAACCGGAGGGTCCCATTACGGCGGTGAAGGTGCCACGGTGGAGTTCGATGCTCACGGAATCCAACGCCTGCACCGGGCTTCTTGTCGATCCGTACACCTTGGAGACCGAATCTAAGCGGATCGACCAGTCAGCGGTTGTGGCACGCGATGCAGAACGAGACATGCGGGGGAGCCTACCCAGCCCGCACCGCCCCCCGCCACCCGTCGCCTAATCGACCGTCAATCCCCCGCGCCCCGTGCGGGCATGGCGGGATTCGGCTTTCCCGGACGCCCTTCCCGGGGCTGATCCCCGGGATTCGGTTCCGGAAAGCCGGAGGAAAGGAAGAGCGAAAGGAATTCCCCGCACCCCGACGGTACGGATTCCGGGGCCCGCGCAAGGACCCGCGCGGCACAACCGCCCGCGCGGGGAAAGCCGTTCGGCCACCGACGCCCGGCCGGACCTCCGCCACCTGGCCGATGACCTCGTCGAAGTCGCGCCCACGGGCGGGCACTTCGAAACCCGGGCGGCCTTCCCCGGCCGCCGCCGGCGGCGGCCCCGGCGAATTCCGGATTGCCGCCGGCCGCGCGCCCGTGGCACGCCGGACCGGTACCCGGGCGGGCCCGGGCCGGTGCGGACCGGCGATCGGCGCGCCCGGCCGGCCCGCCGAACCGGCGCAGCTCAGCGCCCCTTCCGGGACGGCCGCGCACCGGTCCGCCGGGACGGCCTCCGAACGGACGGACGCCGGATTGCGGGGAATTCCCGCCCGCCACCGGGCGATTCTCCACCGCTTTCCCGCAATTCGCCCGTACCGCCCACCGGTTCCGGCACGCACCGGGCACGCGGAAAGGCCCCGGGATTCCGGGCGGGGCCGGTTTCCCGGCCGGCCCGGGCCGATCGGATCTTCGGTTCCGATCGAACTTCCGACCCCGCCGGGCGGCACACCTCGGCGGGGCCTCCGGCCCACTCCCCCACGGGGAATGCCGCGCGGGGGACGGCCGCGCGGCGAATCCGGCGGACGCCGCCCGGCATTTCCGGCCGCCGCCGGTTCCGGGAGGCCTCCGGGCCCCGGATCCGGCGGCCTTTCGACCGTTTCCCCGCACTCGGCACAAGCCAGTCATACGGTACGAAGAACCCGCCTGCCGGCTGGCCCTGCCGCGTGCCCGTGCCGCGTGCCCCCTGCCGCCACCCGGTGCGGGCGGCGGCAGGCAGCGGCCCGGACGCCTCGGCAGCCGCCGGCCAGCCCCGGCCCTGCCGACCGGTCAGCGGAACGCGAACCCGAGCAGGTCGAGCCCCGGCGCGGTGGTGATCGGCTCGGGAACCAGGTTGTCCTTGTTGACGAACCGCCGCAGGTAGCCCGCGCCCTCGGTGCCGCCGGACCCCTGCATGCCGGGCAGGTAGCGGCGGCCGAACCCGTAGTGCCGGCCGCGCCAGGTCAGCAGCGTCCGTTCGACCTCGGCCATCGCCTCGGTCAGCGCCGGGTCGCCGGCCTCCAGCACCGCGTCGCGCAGCGGGCGGACCGACCGCAGCGGGGGCACGGTCAGCTCGTGGAGGTGGTCGAACTTGGAGTACGCCTCGACCTTGCGCGCGTCGTAGCCGTACAGCACCAGTTCCATCATGTGGTAGTTCAGCGACTGGACGGCGCTGGCCTCGCCGGTGGCGTCACGGAACGTCAGGAACAGGTCGGGGGTGAGCGTCTTCAGCACGTGGAAGATGTGGTTGGGCAGTTCCGCGTACTGGATCAGCTGTGACATCAGCGCGTGCGCCTGGTCGCCGCCGCGCCCGATCGCCATCCTCGCCCGCACGGTGAAGTAGCGGATCAGGTAGAAGGCGAGTTCGCACGCCTGGACCGCGCGCAGGAACATGTGCTCGTGGTGGTCGCCCGAGGCCAGGAAGCCCGAGCAGCGGGTCAGTACGGACGCCTGCCATCGGGCCAGGCCGTCCTCGCGCGCCCGGGCGATGATCCCGGCCGCCGTCGCGCTGCCGCCGGTCTCCACCGGCAGCCGTCCGACCTGTTCGCGCAGGACGTCCAGGCGGAACAGCCGGTCCTCGGTGTGGTCGGCCTCGGTGAGCCGGGGGGCGGCGAGCCGCTCGACGGCGTCCAGGTCGGCCAGGGTCGCCTCCAGGGCCAGCACCGCGCCGGCCACCGGCTCGGTCGGGTACAGGTCGAGGAACCACGAGTACACGTGCAGGTTGGCGTAGCGGTAGTACTGGGGTATCGGCTCCCGGCTGAACGACCGGGTGAGCAGCCGCATCACCTCGCTCGCGGCCGACTGGTCGGCGTAGGCCTCCTCGTAGAGTTTGGTCAGCAGGTCGCGCTCGCTCGGGGTCAGCGCCTCGCGGCCCGACCTCTCTTGGAGCTGTGCGACCTCGTCGCATCGTCCCGGGAACTGCAAGGACGCCGGTGCGGTCTCCATGTGCCCTCCAGGGCTGCGCTGGGGACCACGGGCCGCCGCCGGCCCGTGGCTCGAGGTTTCACCTCTTGAAACCGATGACCAGTTGCTTGTCCTGCGTGGTCCGGTGCACCTCGCAGTCCACGAACCCGGCGCTCTCCAGCAGGCCGATGAACTCCGCCGCGGTCCGGTGCCTGCCCTTCGCCTCGACGTGCATCGACACGTTCATGACGGCGGTGGGCAGCGGGCCGCGCCGGTCGTCGTCGAACAGCCGGTCCATGATCAGGACCCGGCCGCCGTCGTCGCAGGCGCGGTGCGCCTTGCGCAGCAGTTCCAGGCCGGTCTCGTCGGTCCAGCCGGAGAGGATGTAGCCGAACGCGACGCACTCGGTCGGCGGGAACTCGTCGTTGTGGAAGTCGCCCGCGGCGAAGTCGAGCCGGCCCTGGAGGCCGTACTTCTCGACGGTGTCGGCCACGTACGGGCCCACCTCGGGCAGTTCGTAGACGGTGGCCTTCAGGCCGGGGGTCGCCTCCAGCGCGGCGACGCAGAACGGGCCGCTCGCGCCGCCGATGTCCACCAGGTGCCGGACGCCGTCCAGCCCGGCCAGCGGCACCAGTTCGCGGGAGACGTCGTAGGTGAGCTCCCACATGGCCGCGAGGAACTCCTCGGTGAGCTTCGGGGTCTTGTACATGACCTCGAACGGGGCGGGCAGGGCGGCGTCCACGGCCGACTTCCCGTCCGTCAGGTAGCCGTCCAGCTGCGGCAGCCGGCCGACGGTGCTGTTCATCACGTGGCTGAGGAAGCCGCCGACGGAGCGCGGGCTCGCCGGGTCCAGGAAGGGCGCCATCTCCGCCGGGACGTAGTACGCCCCGTGCTCGTTCCGCGCGATGACGCCGAGCGAGTCCAGGAGGACCAGCAGCCGGTCGAGGGTCTCCTCGTCGAGCCCGAGCTCGCTGGCGATCTTTCCGGCCGGCGCCTCCTGGGTGATGAGGAACCCGAAGACACCGTGCTTGTCCGCCAGGTGGACCGCGGTGGTCGCATACACGCCGTAAACCGCTTTTTCCAAGTCCTTGGGCAGCATCACTCAATCTCCACATCGTCTCCGCGGGCGTTCACACAGTCGCGGTACGAGCCGATCCGTTCCCGTTCGCCGATTCGCCGGGAAGAGCGCCGCGGCGACGGTCGGGAGTTATCGGCCACGGCTGGGAACCACAGCCTTTTCGATTTCCGCGAGAGGAGGCTATGGGCGGGCCGGGAACCCCCTCAAGGAAGTTGCCTTGTCGTTCAAGGAGCGCTCCGGGGTTCACTCTGACCAGCCTCGACGGGATTCCCCTTGCGTAAAGGGAGCGGATAGGCAAAGGACCTTCACCGCTGCGGAAAACAGCCAGGCCACGGACCCGGCGGCGGGGCCGGCCGGGCCGTGGAAAACCCTCGGGAAAGCGGGGCTTTCCGGACCGATCCGGCATGTGCGACCATGGCCGCCGGGGGCCGGAATTCATCGGTCCGGTTGTGCCGGGCGCTTCGGCGGACGCCGGTCGGCGCGGCCCCGGGGGCCACGGACCGCGAGGCCGCGGCGGTCGGCCGCGCTCCCCCGCCCGCCGCCGGGGCCGGTGGGCGCCCTCCGGCGCCGGGGCCGCGGATGGCGGACCTGAGCACGGATCACTATGCTGGTCACAAGCGGTAGTTCGGCTTCCGCTTGGCGGGCCGGTCGGACGACCGGACCAGGACGTCTGCAGTACCGCCCGGTGCGCGCGGCGGCTCCGCGGCGGGCCCCGGCCTACGTCCCGACGAGCCGGCCCGGCCCTGGTCGGCGGCCCGACCGGCACCCGTCGGGCCAGGCCAGGCCGAATGCGGTCCCAGGACGGATGGACGGGCAGTACCGCCGGTCGCGGTGCATCCTCCTACGTCGATCGTAGTTGCTTGTCAATACCACGGTAACGTGATCATTGTTACGTACTGGAATCCCCACGTTCCACTTATTGTTTTGATAAGTGACGGTCAAATGGGGCCGCTGGCTGGGGGACAGCTCGGATCGGTTTGGGACGTGACCGCGGTGTCGGGTGCTATTCCCGCACACCACGGGCCGTCGGGCGCGTGCCGTAGCCCGACGGATCGTGGTCGCGTACCGGGAGTGCCGGCCCTCCAGCATTGACGTGTGTGGGAGACGGGGAATTGAGAATCCACTTCACGGTTGACGACCTCGCTCAATTAAGTATGATCGCCAGTTTGGGCCCTGTCGTCGAAGGCGCATTCGCGCTGAAGCAGTTCGGCAGGCAAGGCAGCGCCGGCTTCCACGGCTGGCGCAAAAGTGTCAGGGAGCAACTCGGGACCCGGGTCGCCGAGGTGGAGCAGTTGGCGGACCGGTACGACGTACAGGAGCTGCTGCCCCTGCTCAGGCTGCACTCGGGCACCAACCAGGACCTCGGACAGGACGAACGGGCCCGGCAGCGGGTCCGGGCGACCCTGTTCGAGTTCTGCCAGGTCGCCGTGCTGCCGCACTGGCGTCAGATGCGCGGCCACATGGCCTCGGTCCGCGACTCCTGCGGCCGGATCGGCATCGCCAACGGCATGCACGCCCTCCTGGACAACCTCCACCCGAGGCTGAACTGGAAGCCCCCGGTCCTGGAGGTCGCCGGGGAGCCGGACCGTGACATCCACCTCAACGGGCGCGGCCTCGTGCTGTGCCCGTCGCTCTTCCTGTCCGGCAAGGCCTGCATGGTCCTGGAGGACGTCCAGGAGATCGGTGTCCCCGTCCTCGTCTTCTCGGTCCCCGTGGACGCGGCGGCGGAGACCGAGTTCTGGGGCCAGAACGCCGGCAGCGAGCAGGCGCTGAGCGCCCTGGTCGGGCACACCCGGGCCGCGGCACTCCAGATGCTCTCGGAGAGCTGCACCACCGGCGAGCTCTCCCAGCGGCTGAACATCTCCCTGGCCGGCGCGAGCAAGCACGCCACGGTGCTCCGCAAGGCGGGGCTGGTCACGACCGCCCGCAAACGCAACACCGCACTGCACTCGTTGACACCGCTCGGCGTGGCGCTGCTCCGGCAGCGGCATTCGACCCGGGCCTCGTAACGCGGCCCGGCCCCGGGGCCTCCCGACCGGATCCGACCCCACCCGGAACGATCCGGACCGGAGGCCCCGGGGCGTGCCCCGCCGATCCCCGCCGGTCCCGCGGACCGGCCACACCCACGGAGGGAACACGATGAGCACCAACCCGTTCGAGAACCCCGAGGGCACCTACCTGGTGCTGGTCAACGACGAGGGCCAGCACTCCCTGTGGCCCGCCTTCGCCGAGGCGCCGGCCGGCTGGACGGTCGCCCTGCCCGGGACCGACCGCCAGACGGCGCTCGACTACGTCGAGGCCAACTGGGCCGACATGCGCCCCCGGAGCCTCGCCGAGGCGATGGACCGCTAGCGGTCGGGGCCCCTCACCGGGCCCGGCCACAGCGGCCGTCCTGACGTCAGAAGTGCCCCCGGGCCGGAGGGACGGGACTCGACCGGAGTCCCGTCCGCACCGGCCCGGGGGCATTTTTCGTATGCGGAACCACGCTAGGTATACCTAGCACTACCCATTTCCTACAACCAGGGCTACAGCGCGACTCCAGGACGCGGTGGTTGACTTGGGGTACCACAACACGCCGGAACACCCGGTGGCCGGCCGCTCCCCCGTGCGGCCGACCGGTCGCGTGGTCCCCAACGGCACGGGGAACACGCGGAGAGCCGGTCCGTGCGGG
>NZ_JBHTRF010000064.1:0-51776 GCF_042796115.1 Kitasatospora sp. NPDC056446
GCACCGAAGGCCGCCGCGAGCGGCCTTCGCGCATGCTCCGCACTGCCCGGGCTCCCCGGCCGGCTCCCGCCGGGCGGACCCGCGTGCCCCGCGCCTCGGCGGGGCGCCGGCTCACTCCTTCGGGGCCTCCGGCTCCTCCGCGAAGTCGACCTTCTTGAACTGCCGGTTCATCGACTTCGCCAGGAACCAGGTCGCGACGCCGAGGGCGGCGAAGACGACGAAGCCGAGGAGGCCGGGGGTGACCTTGGCGTCGTCGACGGCGAGGTCGGCGGCGAGGTTGAGGAGGTTCACGGGGGCGCTCATATCTCTATGGTGGCCCGGCTCACGGGGAGCCGGGCCATCGGGGGGTGGTTCAGTCGCGCGTGTCGGCGGCCTCGGCCGCCAGGGAGGGGGTCCGCAGGCCCGCGAACAGGTCGCCCTCCGGCAGGTCCACGTCGACCAGGGTACGGGCGAGCTCGTAGTCCTCGGTGGGCCAGACCTCGCGCTGGACCTCCAGCGGGACCCGGAACCACGGGCCGTCCGGGTCGATCTGGGTGGCGTGGGCGATCAGCGCGCGGTCGCGGGTCTCGAACCAGTCGTCGCAGCGGACCCGGGTGGTGATCTCGCGCTCCTTGCGGCCGCTCTTCTCCCAGCCCTCGATCCACTCGCCGTACGGCGACTCGTGGCCGTGCTCGGTGAGGTACTGGTGCAGGGCGCGGATGCGGCCCATCGGGAAGCCGTGGTTGTAGTAGAGCTTGAGCGGCTGCCAGGGCTCGCCGGCCTCGGGGTAGGCGTCCGGGTCGCCCGCGGCGTCGAAGGCCAGCATGGTGATCTTGTGGGTCATGATGTGGTCCGGGTGCGGGTAGCCGCCGTTCTCGTCGTAGGTCGTGACGACCTGCGGCCTGAACTCGCGGATCAGCCGGACCAGCGGCTCGGCCGCCTCCTTCACGTCCTGCAGCGCGAAGCAGCCCTCGGGCAGCGGGGGCAGCGGGTCCCCCTCGGGCAGGCCGGAGTCCACGAAGCCCAGCCAGGCCTGCTTGACGCCGAGGATCGCGCGCGCCTCGTCCATCTCCTTGGCCCGCACCTCGTGGATGTTCTCCTCGATGTACGGGTCCCCCTGGAGCTTGGGGTTGAGAACCGACCCGCGCTCGCCCCCCGTGCAGGTGGCCACGAGCACGTCCACACCCTGCTCGACGTACATGGCCATGGTGGCCGCGCCCTTGCTGGACTCGTCGTCCGGGTGGGCGTGCACCGCCATCAGTCGCAACTGCTCAGTCAACGCCTTGCGTTCCTTCCACATCATCGGGCGTTCCGCGAAGTCCGGGTCTGCCCACCGTACGAACCGCTCACTCCGGGACCGCGTCACCGCGGGGCCGGCCTCCGGATGCCACCGACCCGGCCGAGCCCTGCCCCCGCCGGACCGGCCGCGGGCATGTCCCTCCTATAGTGACGGACTGGAGGAGCGTCGCATTCCCCCGTACCACCCGCGCGGCCCCTCCCCCAGGAGAGGACGGAGTCCGATGACTTCAGAGACCACCGCCACCGCGCTGCCCGAGGGCCGCTACGGCCGGGGCGGCGACCGCGACTCGGACCGCCGCCTCAAGGTCGTCGGCGCGGTCTGCGGTGTGCTGGGGCTGGCTCTGATCGCCTGGCTGGGCACCTCCTACCTGCTGCGCGAGACGAAGATCAACGGCTCGGTGCCGACCTTCCAGGTGCTCTCCGACTCCGAGGTCCAGCTGCACCTCACCGTGAGCAAGAGCGACGGCCAGGCCGGCACCTGCACGGTCCGCTCGCAGGGCGACGACCACGCGGTGGTCGGGGTCGCCGACTTCCCCGTACCGGCGGCCGGCTCCAGCTACGACGCGGTGGTCACCCTGCGCACCACGTCCCGCGGCACCACCGCCGAACTGCTGGGCTGCACGCCCGCCAAGTAGGGGGCATATCCGACCGGGGGAACGGGCATCCGTAGGGGGTCGAGCCCCGTCCCGTACACCCTGGCGTAACGCCGTCGTCAATGCCGCGCCAACGCCTCTCCCGCTCGTCGGCAGGACTTGTTAGGCTCGTGGTTTCGCCCCTTCCGCACCGGATGGTACGGGAGCGGGCGTTGCTTTGTAGTTGAGACCGATATCACCACCGACCCCCTGCTGACGACTCACACCCTCAGCTCAGCCCCCAGCACCTACGAGGAGCACCCGTGACCCAGACCAGCGAGAACGTGACCTGGCTCACTCAGGCCGGCTACGACCAGCTCAAGGCCGAGCTGGACCACCTGACCGGGCCCTGGCGCATCGAGATCGCCCAGAAGATCGAGGCGGCGCGCGAGGAGGGTGACCTCAAGGAGAACGCCGGCTACCACGCGGCGAAGGAGGAGCAGGGCAAGCAGGAGCTGCGCATCCGTCAGCTGACCCAGCTGCTGGAGCGCGCCAAGGTCGGCGAGGCCCCGGCCGACTCGGGCGTGGTGGCCCCGGGCATGGTCGTCACGGTCGCGTTCGACGGCGACGAGGACGACCTGATGGAGTTCCTGCTCGCCTCCCGCGAGGTCGCGGGCTCCGACGACCTGGACGTCTACTCGCCGCAGTCGCCGCTGGGCCGCGCGATCGACGGGAAGGCCATCGGCGACCAGGCCACCTACGAGCTGCCGAACGGCAGGCCGGCCATGGTGAAGATCGTCAAGGTCGTGCCGCACGCCGGCTGATCCGGCCCGACGCACCGGAAGGGCGGCCGAGGAGTCCCTGACTCCTCGGCCGCCCTTCCGCGTTCCGGCCGGACGCCGGCTTGGTCTCAGCCGGCCGAGGCCCGGTACTTGCGCACCGCCAGCCACGAGAACACCGCCGTGATGAGCACCGACCAGAGCACCGACACCAGCACCGCGTGCTGCATCGGCCAGGCGCTGTCCACCGGCCCGACCTGGTTGCCGAACAGCCCCCGGCAGGCCTGCACGGTGGCGCTGAACGGGTTCCAGTACGCGACCCCCTGGAGCCAGGACGGCATCGAGGTGACCGGCACGAAGGCGTTGGACACGAAGGTCAGCGGGAACAGCCAGATCAGCCCGGCCGAGGTGGCCGCCTCGGGGCTGCGCACCGACAGGCCGATCAGCGCGCCGATCCAGGAGAAGGCGTAGCCGACCAGCAGCAGCAGGCCGAAGGCGCCGAGCGCGTTGAGCACCCCGTCGTGGATCCGCCAGCCGACCAGCAGCGCGACCAGGCCCAGTACGACCAGGATGAACGCGGTCTGCACGAGGTCCGCGAGGGTGCGGCCGACCAGCACCGCCGAGCGGGCCATCGGCAGCGAGCGGAACCGGTCCACCAGGCCCTTGGTCATGTCCTCCGCGATGCCCGCCGAGGCCCCGGCGGTGGCGAAGGTGACGGTCTGGGCGAAGATGCCGGCCATCAGGTACTGGATGTACGTGTGGGAGCTGGAGTCCGTCCCGGGGATCCGGATCGCCCCGCCCATGACGTACGAGAACAGCAGCACGAACATGACCGGCTGCATCAGGCCGAAGACGACGATCTCCGGGATGCGGGTCATCCGGCGCAGGTTGCGCTTGGCGACCACCCAGGAGTCGTGCAGGGCGGCGGACAGCCCCCGGCGCTGCCTGGGCACGGCCCCGCCGATGGCGTGCTCGGTGCCGGCGCTCATCTCAGCGCTCCTTTCCGGCCGTGACGGCCTGCTTGTCCGGCCCCTGGTCCTCGTCGCCTTCGGCGCCGCCGGGCCTGCCCTTGCCCCGGCCGCCCCGGCCGCGCGCCTTGGGGTCGGCGCCGCCCTCCTCGTCGCCCTGCTCGGCGACGTGGCCGGTGAGGGTGAGGAAGACGTCGTCCAGGGTCGGGCGGCGCAGCCCGATGTCGTCGATCTCGATGCCGCGGGAGTCCAGTTCGCGGATCGCGTCGGCGAGCACCCGGGCGCCGCCGCTGATCGGCAGGGTGATCCGGCGGGTGTTCTTCTCGACCGTCGGCTCGCTCAGCGCGTAGCCGGACATCGCCGCGACGGCGTCGGCGACCAGGCCGGGCTCGTGCACCACGACCTCGATCCGCTCGCCGCCGATCTGCGCCTTGAGCTGGTCGGCGGTGCCGCGGGCGATCACCCGGCCGTGGTCGACCACCGCGATGTCGTGGGCGAGCCGGTCGGCCTCCTCCAGGTACTGGGTGGTGAGCAGCAGCGTGGTGCCCTGCTCGACCAGGGTCTCGATGACCCCCCAGAGTGCGAGCCGGTTGCGCGGGTCGAGGCCGGTGGTCGGCTCGTCCAGGAACATCACCGGCGGCCGGACGACCAGCGCGGCGGCGAGGTCCAGGCGGCGGCGCATGCCGCCGGAGTAGGTCTTGGCGGTGCGGTCCTTGGCCTCGGTGAGGTTGAACCACTCCAGCAGTTCGAGTGCGCGCGCCTTCGCGGCGCGGGTGGTCATCTGGTAGAGCTCGCCGACCATCGTGAGGTTCTCGAAGCCGGTCAGGTACTCGTCGACCGCCGCGTACTGGCCGGACAGGCCGATCAGGCTGCGGACCCGGTCGGGGTGCTTGAGCACGTCGACGCCGGCGACCACGGCTCGGCCGGAGTCGGGGCGGAGCAGGGTGGTGAGGACCCGCACGGTGGTGGTCTTCCCGGCACCGTTCGGGCCGAGCAGCCCGAGCACCGTTCCCTCGGGGACGTCCAGGCTGACGCCGTCCAGGGCGCGGACGTCGCCGAAGGTCTTCACCAGGTTCTCGGCTTGGATGGCTGGCGCCATGGCCTGCCTCATCTCCTCGGACGTATGGAGTGATCTGTCCCACTCTGCCCCGTTTTCGGGCATACGGGCGACTCGGTTCTCGACCCGCGGGACTCAGACGCGATGTATCGCGAGTCTCCCAGTACGCGATATATCGCGTCAAGGGACACGGCTCCGCCATCGTTCCAGGGGGGACCGACACCGCACCGGGGCGACGACCGGCAATCCGCCCGGCCCACCCGGCAACCGAGGCCGGGGGCGGGGGCGGGGCAGGGCCAGGGGCGGGACAGGCAGCAGGGGGCGGGCGGCCGACCGACCGACCGCCCGCCGGCCCGCCGGGGACGGCTCAGCCGGAGACGACGTACCCCGCGTCCCGCAGCTCGCCGAGCACCACCGCGCAGTGCTCCGGCCCCTTGGTCTCCAGGTGCAGGTCCACCTCGACCTCGGTCAGCCCCAGCTTCGGGTCGATCCGGACGTGCGCCACGTCCAGCACATTGGCGTCCACCCTGGTCAGCGCGCCCAGCAGGTCCGCCAGCGAGCCCGGCTTGTCCGCCAGCCGCACCCGCAGCGACAGGTAGCGCCCGGCCGCCGCCAGCCCGTGCCGCAGCACCCGCTGCATCAGCTGCGGGTCGATGTTCCCGCCGGACAGCACCGCCACCACCGGCCCCTCGAAGGAGTCCGGCTGCTCCAGCAGCGCGGCGATCGGGGCCGCCCCGGCCGGCTCGACCACCAGCTTCAGCCGCTCCAGACCGAGCAGCAGCGCCCGCGACAACGACTCCTCGGAGACCGTGCGGATGCCGTCCGCCAGCGTGTTGACCACCTCGAAGGGGATGTCGCCCGGCCGCCCGACCATGATCCCGTCCGCCATGGTCGCGAAGTGCTCCAGCGACACCGGCCGCCCGGCCGCCAGCGAGGCCGGGTACGCGGCGGCACCGGCCGCCTGCACCCCGACCACCCGGACGTCCGGCCGCAGCGGCTTGACCGCCGCCGCGATCCCGGCGAGCAGCCCGCCGCCGCCCACCCCGACCAGGATGGTGCGCACCTCGGGGCACTGCTCCAGGATCTCCAGCCCGACGGTCGCCTGGCCGGTGACCACGTCCCAGTGGTCGAAGGGGTGGATGAACACCGCGCCGGTCGCGTCCGCGTACCGCTGCGCGGCCTGCAGCGCCTCGTCCACGGTGGCGCCGTGCAGCCGCACGTCAGCGCCGTACTCCCGGGTGGCCGCGACCTTCGGCAGCGGCGCCGCGACGGGCATGAACACCGTCGAGCGCACCCCCAGCAGCGAGGCCGCCAGCGCCACGCCCTGGGCGTGGTTCCCGGCGCTCGCCGCCACCACCCCGCCGGCCCGCTGCACCGGCGAGAGCCCCGCGATCCGCACGTACGCCCCGCGCAGCTTGAAGGAACCGGTCCGCTGCAGGTTCTCGCACTTCAGGTGGACCGGCGCGCCGATCAGCCGGGACAGGTGCCGACTGCCCTCCATCGGGGTCACCCGGGCGATGCCGGCCAGCATCTTCTGGGCGCCGCGGACGTCGTCGAGGGTGATCGGCCAGGTGTGCATGCCGCCAAGGTTAGAGGTCCGGCCGGTGGCAATCCGGGACGCCGGGCCTGTTCCCGGGTCCGCCGAGCCCGCGTACGCTGCTGGTTCTGAGCCTCCCTCACCGCACGACGATCGTGAGCCGCGATGACGACGACCTCGCCCCAGGCCACCGACCGCACCGACCCCGTGCACGCCCGACTCCAGTACCAACTCGCGCTGTTCGCGCGCCGCATGGAACAGGTCCGGACCTCCGACGGCGGGGTCGGGGCGCTGGACCGGGCCGCCTACCTGCTGCTCGACCGGCTGGAACGGCACGGACCCGCCAACGTCAAGGCGCTGGCCGAGTCCCTGGGCGTGGACTCCTCCACGGTGACCCGCCAGGTCGCCCCGCTGGTCGCGGCCGGGCTGGTCGGCCGGGTGCAGGACCCGGCCGACCGCCGCGCCGTACGGCTCGCGCTGACCTCCAACGGCTCCGGCCGTCTCGACGAAGTCCGGGACGGCCGCGCCGAGTTGACCCGCCGCCTGCTGGCCGACTGGCCCCCGGAGGAGCAGCGCGCGTTCTGCGACCTGCTGGCCCGCTTCAACCACGCGATGGAGTCGTACAACGGCGGGCCGGCCGGGGCGGTGAACCCCGACCGGCCCTAGGAAACCCCTTAGCCCAGCGCCTGCTTGAGGTCCGCCAGCAGGTCGTCGATCGACTCGATGCCGACCGAGACGCGCACCAGGTCGGACGGCACCTCCAGCGCCGAACCGGCCACCGAGGCGTGGGTCATCCGGCCCGGGTGCTCGATCAGCGACTCGACGCCGCCGAGCGACTCCCCGAGGGTGAACAGCTCGGCACGGTTGCAGACCTCGACGGCCGCCTCCTCGCCGCCCGCGACCCGGAACGAGACCATGCCGCCGAAGGCCTTCATCTGCTTGGCGGCGATGTCGTGGCCGGGGTGCTCGGGCAGGCCCGGGTAGAGCACCTGGCTGACCTTGGGGTGGCTCGCCAGCAGCTCGGCGACCTTCTCGGCGTTGGAGCTGTGCCGGTCCATCCGGACGCCCAGCGTCTTGATGCCGCGCAGCACCAGCCAGGCGTCGAACGGGCCGGACACCGCGCCCATCGCGTTCTGGTGGTACGCGACCTCCTCGCCGAGGGCCGCGTCGGCCAGCACCAGCGCGCCGCCGACCACGTCCGAGTGGCCGCCCATGTACTTGGTGGTGGAGTGCACGACCGCGTCCGCGCCGAGCGCGATCGGCTGCTGGAGGTACGGGCTGGCGAAGGTGTTGTCGACGACCAGCAGCGCGCCGGCGCCGTGCGCGACCTCGGCGAGCGCGGTCAGGTC
Source organism: Kitasatospora sp. NPDC056446 (assembly GCF_042796115.1). Taxonomy (NCBI): domain Bacteria; kingdom Bacillati; phylum Actinomycetota; class Actinomycetes; order Kitasatosporales; family Streptomycetaceae; genus Kitasatospora; species Kitasatospora sp. NPDC056446. The sequence continues at coordinate 7,541 of NZ_JBHTRF010000064.1, forward strand.
GGTGATGCCCAGCAGCGGGTTGGACGGGGTCTCCACCCACACCGCGCGGGTGTTGGGGCGCAGCGCCGCGCGGACGGTGGCCAGGTCCTGGGTGTTGGCGACGGAGAACTCGACGCCCCAGCGGGTCAGCACCTTGGCGAACAGCCGGAAGGTGCCGCCGTAGGCGTCGTTGGGGATCACGATGTGGTCGCCCGGCTTGAGGATGGTGCGCAGCAGGGTGTCCTCGGCGGCCAGGCCGGACGCGAAGGCGAGGCCGCGGGCGCCGCCCTCCAGCGCGGCGAGGCACTCCTCCAGCGCGGTGCGGGTCGGGTTGGCGCTACGGCTGTACTCGTAGCCGCCCCGCAGGCCGCCCACCCCGTCCTGCTTGTAGGTGGACACCTGGTAGATCGGCGTGACGACGGCCCCGGTCTGGGGGTCTGCCTCCTGACCCGCGTGGATGGCGAGGGTCTCGAAGCCCTGGGGAAGCTGGTGCTCGGTCATGCCTCCGAGCCTAACGGCCGAATGCCGTCAAGCCCTCCCGAATCGGAAGGCCGGACGAACCCGCAGGTGGGAGCCGTGGGACGGCGGGTGGGAACCCCGGTGCGCCGGTCCCCCGGTGCCGCTACGATCTCCACCTGCCGCACACCTGTTCACCATGCAACAATCGCGCGTCGCGCTGTCGCCGCGCCCCGGGGGAGGATCACCGCATGGGCGCGCCCCAGCGTTCCACTGGCATGAGCACATCCGGTCGGGCCGTCACGGCCGTGGCCCTGCTCGCCGGCTTCTACCTGCTCGCCGTCGGCATCGTCGTGGGGCTGCTCGCCCTCGACGTCGCCCTCTACCAGGCGTCCGGCCAGCTGCGCCCGGGCCTGCTCAAGATCTGGGCGCTGACCGCCGTGATCGCCTACCCGGTGGTCCGGGTGGTGTTCCTGACCCGCCGCCGCTCCGCCGACGGGGAGCTGCCCGGCGTGCTCCTCACCCGTGAGCGGCAGCCCGAGATCTGGGCCATGGTCGACCGGATCGCCGAGCGGACGGGCGTCCGCGGACCGGCCGAGATCCGGCTGGTGCCCGAGGTCAACGCGGGCGTGCTGGAGGAGACCAGGCTGCTCGGCCTCGTCCCCGGCAAGCGCCACCTCGTCATCGGCGCCCCGCTGCTGATCGGCCTCACCGAGGGCGAGCTGGAGTCCGTCCTGGCGCACGAGTTCGGCCACTACAGCAACCGGGACGTACGGCTGGCCGCCGTCACCGTCGCCGGGCGCCGCGCCGTCCTGCACACCATCGGCGGGCTCCACCAGCGCGCCGACCAGCACCAGGCCGACGAGGCCGCCAAGCTCGCAGCCAAGGCCGAGAAGCGGCTGGCCAAGGGCCGCAAGCCCTCCGGCGAGGAGGCCTCCGGCGGTGTCGACCGGGTCCTCGCCAAGCTCTTCACCCTCTACGCCAAGCTCTACTTCCGGGTCTCCGAGGCGGTCGGCCGCCGCCAGGAGTACGCCGCCGACCAGGTCGCCGCCCAGCTGGCGGGCCGGGACGCCACCGCCGCCGCGCTGCGCAAGATGCCGGTGCTGGTCGCCGCCCAGGACTTCTACCTCGGCCGCTACGCCACCATCGGCTGGGACGCGGGCCTGCTCCCGCCACCCGGCCAGGTCTACGGCGGCCTGCTCCACCTGCTGAGCGACCCCAAGCGCCGGGCGGAGCTCGCCGAGCACGCGCTCGAACTGCCCGAGGAGCAGCCCGACCCGTACGACTCGCACCCGCCGATCGACCGCCGGGTCGCGGCGATCGAGGCGCTGGCCGACGACGGTCGCGGCCCGGGCGCCGCCGGCCCCGCCCTCGCGCTGCTGCACGACGCCGAGCGGGTGCTGACCGAGCTGGAGGTCGTCTCGCTGATCCCCGAGGCGGCCGGCAAGCAGCGGGTGGAGTGGCCGGAGCTGGTCCGCGGGGCGATGCTGACGCACGCCCGCGAAGCGGCCGCCGACGCCGACCGGGCGCTGGCCGGGCTGGGCCTGCCGGCCGGCGTCCACGGCCTGCTCGACGCCATCGACGGCGGCCGGGCCTGGGAGTTCACCGACCGGCTGCCGAAGAGCGAGCAGGCCGCCGCCGCCACCGGCCGGGCCGCCCGCGAGTTCGCCCGCCCGGCGCTGCGCGAGGAGTTGGGGCACGCCACCGTCGTCGCGCTGGCCGGGGCCGGCCTGGCCGGCTGGGAGCTCTCCTGGTCCGGGCCCGCCGAACTCCACCTGCCGGACGGCTTCGAGGAGGGCTTCGACCCGGCCCTCGACGCCGCCTGCGCGGACGGCGCCGACACCGCGCCGCTGCGGGCGCTGCTCGCCGGGGCCGGCCTCCCGGCGCCCGCCGTGCCGACCGCCTGAGCCGCCCGCACCGCACCGCCCACCGCATCGCAGCGCCCACCACAACACACCGCATCGCACCCCCGGAGGGAGCTCCCTTGATCGGCATCATCGTGTTCGCCGTCGTCGGCCTCGTCCTGCTGTTCCCGGTCGTCATGACCCGGCTGGCCAAGCGCAAGCTGGCCCAGCTGGAGCGGGCCAAGGCCACCATCGCCGGCCACGAGGCGCGGGTCGCCGCGGAGGAGCGGAAGAAGAACACCATCTACCCGACCGACCACGGGCTGCTGCTCGGCAAGGACCTGGTCCGGTCCGACGAGCCCGGCCCCGAGGAGGAGGCCGCTCTCACCGCGGCGAAGGCGGGCGACTGGCGGCCGGCCGCCGCCTTCCTCGCCGGGGAGGGCACCGCGGACCTCCGCTGGCGGCGGATGTACGGTCTGACCGACCTCGCGGCCGAGGACGACACCTGGCTGCGCGCCTGGCGCGCGGAGCGGCCGCAGGACCCGACCGCCGCGCTGCTGCACGCGAACGCGCTGATCTCCGTGGCCTGGAACATCCGGAGCAGCGCCCGGGCCACCGAGGTCAGTTCGGAGCAGTTCGCGGGCTTCCACCGGGTCCTGGGGGAGGCCGAGGAGGCGTTCGCGGAGGCGGTCGCGCTCGCTCCCGCCGACGACCCCAACCCGTGGGTCGCCCGGATCCCGATCGCCATGGGCCTGGGCTGGTCCAACGACCGGTTCCGGCAGCACTGGGCCGAGCTGACCGAGCGCGACCCGCACCACTGGGGCGCGCACAGCCGGGCGTTGCAGTACTGGTGCGCGAAGTGGCGCGGCAGCCACGAGCTGATGCACGGCTTCATCGACGGGGCGGTCGCCGCCGCCCCGGCCGGCAGCCTGCTCGCGCCGATGAGGCTGGAGGCGTACTTCGAGCAGTTCGCCCGGGACCGGGAGAAGACCACCGCGTGGCAGCGGCCCGAGGTCGGTGCCGCCCTGGACGCCGCGCTCGCCGACCTCGCCGCCACCGACCCGGAGCACCCCCGCGTCGTGTACACCCGCGGCTGGCTGGCCTACGGCCTGACCCGGGCCGGTCGGCCGACGGAGGCGCTGGAGCAGTTCCAGGCGCTGGGCCGGTTCATCCCGCCGCCGTTCACCAACTTCAACGACCCCCGGCAGTCCTTCATCGACCTGCGGGTCGACGCGGTGCAGGGCGCCGTCGCGGCCAAGGAGGCCGCGAAGGAGGCCGCACAGCAGGCCTGACCGCAGCGGCGCACGCCACGGCACCGACGGCCGTCCCCGGAATCCGGGGGCGGCCGTCCGCGTTGGACAGTTCGCCACGTTTCCCGACCAGCTGGAGCAGGCCGTGCTGTTCAACCGCCACAAGACCTCGCTCGTCCCCGCCGACCAGGCGCTGCCCGGTCGGCCGACCCCGGCCTTCGAGCTGCGCGAGCCGCACACCGTGCTCGGCCACCCGCTGGCCGGCCCGTACCCGGAGGGCCTGGAGGTGGCCGACTTCGGGCTCGGCTGCTTCTGGGGCGCCGAGCGCACGTTCTGGCGCCTGCCCGGCGTCTGGACGACGCTGGTCGGCTACCAGGGCGGCTTCACCCCGAACCCGACGTACGAGGAGGTGTGCAGCGGGCTGACCGGCCACACCGAGGCGGTGCGGGTGGTGTTCGACCCGGCGGTGGTGTCGTACGAGCGCCTGCTGAAGACCTTCTGGGAGGCGCACGACCCGACCCAGGGCAACCGCCAGGGCAACGACGTGGGCAGCCAGTACCGGTCCGCCGTGTACACCCACTCCCCCGCCCAGGCCGAGGCCGCCGCGGCCACCCGGGACGCCTTCCAGCCGGCTCTGACCGCGCTCGGTCACGGCCCGATCACCACCGAGATCGCCCCGGCCGGCCCGTTCTTCGCCGCCGAGCCGTACCACCAGCAGTACCTGTCCGAGGCCAAGAACCCCAACGGCTACTGCGGTCTGGGCGGCACCGGGGCCTCCTGCCCGATCGGCGTGGCCCGCACCGAGGGCTGACCGGCGGGCCGGGCGGGCCCCGGGGGGCGGCCACCCAACGTGACCGCTCCCCGATCGGGGCGCAGACTGGAAGGGCCAGCAGGGGCGGCCCGGCCCCACTGGCGGGCCCGGGCCGCTCCTCGTGGAGAGGAGTGCGCCATGTCCGGTCTGGTCCGCAAGAGCTTCGACGAGCCCGAGGAAGTCCGCCCCTTCGAGGACGGCACGGGCGAACTGCGCCTGGTCGACCTGGACACCGGCCCGGTCGGCAGGGCCGTGTTCGAGCCGGGGTGGCAGTGGTCCAAGCACGTGAAGCCGATCGCCGGGACCGACAGCTGCCGGGCCGCCCACCGCGGGTACGTGGTCTCCGGCCGGATGAAGATCGTGATGGACGACGGCCAGGCGGACGAGTTCGGCCCCGGCGACTACATGGTCTGCCCGCCCGGGCACGACGCCTGGATCCTGGGCGACGAGCGGTGCGTGGTCGTCGACTGGCAGGGCTTCGCGGACTACGCGAAGCGCTGAGCCCGGGCCGCAACCCACCGGGCCGCCCGGACTCCCGGACGGCCCGTGAGCCTGGCAACCCGGCTCGTGAGCCTGGCAGCCCGTGGACCGGGCGGCCCGGGGAGTCCCGGGGTGCGGCGTCAGACGGCGCTGCCGGCCTTCCAATCGGCCCAGCCCATGTTCCAGCCGTTCAGGCCGTTGTCCGGGGCGACCGTCTTGTCGCCGGAGTTCACGACCTCGACCACGTCGCCGACCATCGAGGACTTGTAGAACTTGTAGCCGTCCGTGCTGCTGTCCTGCGCGCCCTTGGCGTCCTGGAGGCCCACGCAGCCGTGGCTGGTGTTCTGGCCGCCGAAGATCGACGACGAGGACCAGTAGTTGCCGTGGATGAAGGTGCCCGAGGTGGTGAGGCGCTGGGCGTGCGGCACGTCCGCGATGTCGTACTCGCTGCCCAGGTTGACGGTCTGCGAGTTCATCCGGGTCTGGGTGTACTGCTCGGAGATCACCATCTTGCCGGCCCAGGTGGTGTGCTCGGGCGAACCGCCGGAGATCTTGTACACGGCGCTGACCTGGCCGTCGGTGGTGACGGTGAGCTTCTTGGTACCGAGGTCCGCGACGCTGGTCTGGGCGCGGCCGACGGTGAAGGCGACGTCCTTGGACTGGGTGCCGTACACGCCCTTGGCGCCCTCGACGTCCTTGAGCCGCAGCTTCAGGGTGACCTTGGTGCCCTTGGCCCAGTACGCCTGCGGCCGGAAGTCGAGGCGGGTGCTGGAGAACCAGTGGCCGACGATCTCGACGCCCGGCTCGGCCGTCACGGTGATCGCCTGCTGGACGGCCTTGCGGTCGGTGACCGGCTTGCTGAAGTTGATCGAGACGGGCATGCCGACGCCGACCGTCGAGCCGTCCTCGGGGGTGAAGTAGCCGACGAAGGTGTTGGCCGGGGTCGCCGTGGTGAAGACGGCGTTGGAGTCCGCCTCCAGCTTGTCCTTGTCGACGGCCACGGCGGCGACGGTGTACTTGGTGCCGCTGGCCGGGGCGGCGGCCGAGGTCCAGCCGGTGTTGTCGGCGGAGAGCTGGCCGGCCAGTTCCTTGCCGGTGGAGTCGGTGACCTTGACGCTGGTCAGGGTGCCGCTGGTGACGGCGACCTTGACCGGGTCGCTGAAGCTCGCGGCGGTGGCCCCGTCGGCGGGGGTGACGGTGATGACGGCGGTCGAGGTCTTCGGTGCGCTGCTGCCGCCACCGCTGCCCGGGGTGCCGCTGCCGCCGGACCCGTTTCCGGCGTTTCCGCCGCTTCCGCCGTTGCCGCCGCTGTTGTCGTTGCAGGCCGCCAGCAGCAGGACGGGTGCCCCGATCAGTCCTGCAAGGACACCGCGTCGGCTCCAGCTTCCTCCGGCCGCCCGCCCCTGACCGTCCCGTGCCGTCACGTCGCGTCTCCCTGCTGATCATCCCGGGCATTTACGGATACAGAAACGCAATCCGCCCGTTCACGGTTCCATCACCGAAGGGTAAGCGATCGTATGAGATGACCCAACTTGCCGCCGAACAGGACAAAACGCCCGGTCTGCCGTGGCAGACCGGGCGTTCACGAGCGGGCACGGCGCTGCGCCGCTACTCGGCGGGCCCGTCCACCGCGTACTCGTCCCACTCCTCGCTCTCCGGGTCGAACTCGGTCTGCGCCGACTCCCAGGTCGCCGAGGCGAGCTCCACCCCGGGGACGTCGCCGAGCAGCGCGACGGGGTCGATGAAGTGGGCGAGCGAGCCCGACGGGTCCACCTCGATGGCCTCGACGGACTGGGTGCGCTCCTCGTCGTCGAGGTACTCGTCCTCGGACACCGCCTGGAGGGCCGCCGCCTTGAGCGCGCCCTCGTCGGTGATCTCCGCGATGAGCTCGATCTTGACCCGGACGTAGCGCGGGGCGTCCTGGTCGGTCGTTTCAGTGCTGGTCATGCGTGCGAGCGTACGGGAACGGCGGGCCGCCCGGAGCAACCCCGACGGAGTCCGGGGCACCGCCGCTCCGGACTCCGTCCGGAAGAATCGGAGGGAACGGAAAGGGCCGGCCCTTCTGGAGAAGGACCGGCCCCACCGTTTCCCCGCATGGGCTCCCCCACCCGGGAGCCGCGGGGACGCGCCGCGAAGCGCGGTGCGGCCGCGGGAGCCGCCACACCCTGCGACCGGCCGGAGCCGGAGCAGGGGCGGGACGACGGCGCCTCCCACGGAGGGAGGACACAGCGGCCGGGTCAGGGCCGCCCGATGTGTCCGAGCCGACCGCGGTCGCCGGGGAGCCGCTCCCGGACGGTTGCCGTCGCCTCATTCGGCGTCCTGCCGTTGACCACCACGATGCCGGACCCTTGTTAACCACGTGCTGCGGGCAGGTGACGCCGGTGTACCACTTCGCCCGTGGGCGAATCCTGCGGATCCGTCCACGGGCGAAGGGCCGTGACCATGGGTCAGTGCGCGGCGCGGACCGTCAGGAAGCCGAGCAGGTCCTGGCGGGTGACGATGCCCTGCGGCTTGCCCTCGACCAGCACGACGGCCGCGTCGGCCTTCTCCAGCACGGTCATCAGGTTGGTGACCGTCTCGCCCGAGCCGACCACCGGCAGCGGCTTGGACATCACCTTGTCCAGCGTGTCGGTCAGCTCGATCTCCTTGGCGAAGATGCCCTCCAGCAGCAGCTTCTCCACCACCGAGCCGATCACCTCGCCGGCCATGATGTCGGGGTGCCCGGCGCCCGGGGAGACCACCGGCATCTGCGAGACGCCGTACTCGCGCAGCACCCGGACCGCCTCGGCGACGGTCTCGTTCGGGTGCATGTGGACGAACTGCGGCACGCCGCCCTGCGCGATGCCCTCCTTGCGGAGCAGCACCTCGCCGATGTGGGCCTCGTCGGTGGAGGAGGGCAGGAAGCCGTAGTCGGCCATCCAGTCGTCGTTGAAGATCTTGGACAGGTAGCCGCGGCCGCCGTCCGGCAGCAGCACCACCACGATGTCGTCCGGCCCCAGCCCGCGGGCGACCTCCAGCGCGGCCACCACGGCCATCCCGCAGGAGCCGCCGACCAGCAGGCCCTCCTCCTTGGCCAGGCGGCGGGTCATCTGGAACGAGTCCTTGTCGGAGACGGCGACGATCCCGTCCGCGACGGCACGGTCGTAGGCGGTCGGCCAGAAGTCCTCACCGACGCCCTCGACCAGGTACGGCCGGCCGGTGCCGCCCGAGTAGACCGAGCCCTCCGGGTCGGCGCCGATCACCTTGACCTTGCCGCCGGAGACCTCCTTCAGGTAGTTGCCGGTGCCGGAGATGGTGCCGCCGGTGCCGACGCCCGCCACGAAGTGGGTGATCTTCCCGTCGGTCTGCTCCCAGAGCTCCGGGCCGGTGGAGTGGTAGTGCGAGGCCGGGTTGTCCGGGTTCGAGTACTGGTCCGGCTTCCAGGCGTTCGGGGTCTCCCGGACCAGGCGGTCGGAGACGTTGTAGTACGAGTCCGGGTGCTCCGGGGCGACGGCGGTCGGACAGACGACCACCTCGGCGCCGTACGCGCGCAGGGTGTTGATCTTGTCGGTCGAGACCTTGTCCGGACAGACGAAGATGCACTTGTAGCCCTTCTGCTGGGCCACGATCGCCAGGCCGACGCCGGTGTTCCCGGAGGTCGGCTCGACGATGGTGCCGCCCGGCTTGAGGGCGCCCGAGGCCTCGGCGGCCTCGATCATGCGCATCGCGATGCGGTCCTTCACGGAGCCGCCGGGGTTGAAGTACTCGACCTTCGCCAGCACTGTCGCGCTGATGCCCTCGGTGACCTTGTTGAGCTTGACCAGCGGCGTGTTGCCGACGAGGTCGATGATCGAGTTGTGGTACCGCACGGGGGTCCTCCCGGTCTGTGGGCGTGCGTGTGCTTTCGGTACTGCAAAGCGTAGGGCGTGCCACGCACCCCGGGCCGCCCTTCCGTCCCACCCCGCACGCCCCCGCGCTCCGCACCGCGCCGCCCGCCTCCCCCAATGGCCCACCCCCGTCGGCCCGCCGGTACTCGTGCCCCCCGCGCGGGTAGGAGGGGTGTACGGCCCCGCCGGGGGGCGGCAGGAGGACGCGAAGGGGGTGCCGGATGCCAGGCGCACACGACTCGCGGGCCCGGGTGGCCCGCCGGATCGCCACCGCGGCGGCGTACGGCGGCGGCGGGCTCGGGCTGATCGGCGTGGGCCTGGTGGGCCTGCTGGTGACCGAGAGCAAGCTCGCCGTCCAGGCCATCGGCATGCTGGAGACCGTCCCGCCCAAGGCCGACGGGGTCTACGGCGAGGCCTTCGCCGACGGTGGCGCCGCCCCGCAGCCGCCGCTCGTCCTGGCCGTCCTCGGCGACTCCACCGGCGCCGGGCTGGGTGTGGCCCGCGCCCGGGAGACCCCCGGCGCCCTGCTGGCCGCCGGTCTGGCCTCGGTGGCCGAGCGCCCGGTCCGGCTGGTCAACGTGGCCCGCTCCGGCGGCCGCTCGGCGGACCTCTCCGGCCAGCTGGAGCAGGCCCTCCCGCACCACCCGGACGTCGCCGTGGTCATGATCGGCGCCAACGACGTGACCCGGCACAGCCCGGCGCAGCTGTCCGTGCGCCAGCTCGGCGAGGCCGTCGCCGCGCTGCGCGCCAACGGCTGCGAGGTGGTCGTCGGGACCTGCCCGGACCTCGGCACGATCAAGCCGGTGCGCCCGCCGCTGCGCTGGGTGGCCCGCCGGCTGAGCCGGCAGCTGGCCGCCGCGCAGACCATCGCGGTGGTGGAGGCGGGCGGCCGGACGGTCTCGCTGGGCTCCCTGCTCGGACCGGAGTTCGCGGCGCGCCCGGAGATGTTCGCCGCGGACCGCTACCACCCCTCCGCCCAGGGCTACGCGACCGCCGCGATGGCCGTGCTGCCCTCGGTCTGCGCCGCGCTCGGCCTCTGGCCGGAGGAGGAGCGCCCGAACGCGCCGGTCCCGGGTGAGACGGTGCTGCCGGTCGCGATGGCCGCCGCCGCGGCGGCGGGCCGCGCGGGCACCGAGGTGGCGGCCGTGGAGGCGGACGGCGCGGGCCGGCGCTGGGCCCTGCTGCGCCGGCGCCTGCGGGTCGGCCTGCCCGGCTCGGACGCGGCCGGGCAGGCCGGTCCGGCCCCGGACGGGGACCGGCCGGGGGGCCCGGGGAATACGTCGGCCAGCTCACACGCTGGGGCGGGTGACGCCTGATCTACCAGGCGGTAACTTTCCTCCCGGACCTCCGGTCCGCCGCCGCCACCCAGCGAGGAGCCCGCCATGCCCGAAGCCGTCATCGTCAGCGCCGCCCGTTCGCCGATCGGCCGGGCCTTCAAGGGCTCCCTCAAGGACGTCCGCCCGGACGACCTGACCGCCCACATCATCCAGGCCGCCCTGGCCAAGGTGCCCGAGCTCGACCCGCGCGAGATCGACGACCTGATGCTGGGCTGCGGCCTGCCCGGCGGCGAGCAGGGCCACAACCTGGCCCGCATCGTGGCGGTCCAGATGGGCATGGACTACCTGCCCGGCACGACCATCACCCGCTACTGCTCGTCCTCGCTGCAGACCACGCGGATGGCACTGCACGCGATCAAGGCGGGCGAGGGCGACGTCTTCCTCTCGGCCGGCGTGGAGACCGTCTCGCGCAGCGTCCACGGCACCTCGGACGGGATGCCGGGCACCATGAACCCGCTCTTCGACGAGGCCCAGGCCCGCACCGCCAAGCGCGCCGAGGAGGGCGGCGGCTCCTGGCACGACCCGCGCGAGGACGGCCTGCTGCCGGACGCCTACATCGCGATGGGCCAGACCGCCGAGAACCTCGCCGCGCTCAAGGGCATCACCCGCGCCGAGCAGGACGAGTTCGGCGTCCGCTCGCAGAACCTCGCCGAGGCCGCCATCAAGGCCGGCTTCTGGCAGCGCGAGATCACCCCGGTGACGCTCCCCGACGGCACCGTGGTCAGCGCGGACGACGGCCCGCGCGCCGGCGTCACCGTGGAGGGCGTCTCCGGCCTCAAGCCGGTGTTCCGTCCGGACGGCACCGTGACCGCCGGTAACTGCTGCCCGCTGAACGACGGCGCGGCCGCGCTGGTCGTCATGTCCGACACCAAGGCCCGCGAGCTCGGCATCACCCCGCTCGCCCGGGTCGTCTCCACCGGCGTCAGCGCGCTCTCCCCCGAAATCATGGGCTACGGCCCGGTCGAGGCCTCCAAGCAGGCGCTCAAGCGGGCCGGCCTGACCATCGGCGACATCGACCTGGTCGAGATCAACGAGGCCTTCGCGGCCCAGGTGATCCCCTCCTACCGCGATCTCGGCGTCGACTTGGACAAGCTGAACGTCAACGGCGGCGCCATCGCGGTCGGCCACCCCTTCGGCATGACCGGCGCCCGGATCACCACCACGCTGATCAACTCCCTCCAGTGGCACGACAAGCAGTTCGGCCTGGAGACCATGTGCGTCGGCGGCGGCCAGGGCATGGCGATGGTCATCGAGCGCCTCAGCTGACCCTCCCCGCCCCTCCGAAAGGGTCTGGACCACCCATTTGGAGTGACCGAGCGTAATTGAGGGCCGGATCACACCGCGAGGTCGATCCGGCCCTCTTTCCGGTCGTTTCCGGCCCGGAAATCGACACTGCGGAGCGGATCAACTCCACTGCGTAGAACGGTGTTACCTAACAATTTGGGGACAAGAGCCTAAGTCCCGGACGAATTGGACATTCGCCACTGCGGTAACACCCCCGGATGGGGCAGTGTGGACGTGTAACCCCGTTCCGCTCCTCGCTAGGAGTACGTTCCGTGAGCGCCGTCTACACCGTCCTGCTGCTGATCCTGATCACCGTGTCGACCGCCGTCCTGCTCCGTCTCCGCGGGCTCTCCCGCCGGCTGGACGCACAGGCGGCGGCACCGGCCGTGCCCGCGCCGGTCGACGAGGCCGCGATACGCCGGGCCGTCGCCGAGGCGCTCGCCGCCGACCGCGAGCGGGAGATCACCGAGGCCCGGGCCTTCTGGGCCGAGCAGGAGGCCCGCGCGGCCGAGGACGCGCCACTGTTCGACTCCCCGTTCACCGGCGTCTTCTCCGGCACCGACGAGTGGCCGCTCTTCTTCCCCCGCCCCACCGGCCCGCAGGACGCCGCCGACAACGCCGGGACGATGGACCCGGAGTTCGGCGAGGCGCTGCGCTCCGCGCTGGAGGACCTGGTCATCGAGGGCGGCACCGGCCCCGTCGAGCCCGGCACCGACGGCGGCGCGCCGCTGCGCCCCGGCCACCCGGTGGGCGAGACCGCGAAGGACGCCCGGGCCCGGCGCGAGGCCGACCTGCTGGCCACCGGCCTGGAGGCCGGGCTGCTGGACACCGACCCGGCCGTCGAGGACGCCCCGGTCGCCGCGCCCGACCCGCGCCGCCACCCGTCCCACCCCGACTTCGTGCCGAGCCAGGCGCCGTCCCGCGAGTGGACCGACACCCGGCTGGCCGCCCTCGCCGAGGAGGGCGTCGCCCTGATCGACGTCCGCCCGGGCCCGCTGGGCACCCTGGACGTGTACGCCTTCGCCGACGGCACCACGCTCTGCGTGGCCCCGGGCGACCGGGAGGCCGCCTACCGGCTGATCGACGCGGTCCGTGCCGGAGAGCACGTCCGACTGCTCGGCGGCTCGCGCTTCTCCGGCTCGTACTCGCTGACCTTCTCCACCGACGAGGAGGCCGTCTACGTGCTCGCCGACCGGGTGGTCGCCAGCATCTGACACCTCCGACGCCTGACACCGGCTCACCGGGACGACACGGGCACAGCAGCAGCACGGCACGCCGAAGGCCGGCCGGATCGCGGGGTTACCGATCCGGCCGGCCTTCGGCCTGTCCGGCTCCGCGGCACCCCACGGCAGGTCCGGCCCCGCGGGCGCTCAGACGCAGAGCGCCGCCGTCGCGCGCACCGCCGCGACCGCCCCGGCCAGCACCCCGGCCGCGGCCTCGGGGCCGTCCGGCAGCGCCACCTCCGCGCCCTCGGGCAGCGCCGCGAGCACGGCGGCCAGGTCGTGCCCGGCGACGGCCAGTTGGTCCCCGACGGCGAAGGCCCCGGCCTCCGGGAAGTCCCGCTGCGGCCCGCCCTCCGCCGCCAGCGCCAGCGCGGCCAGCCGCCGGGCCAGGTCCAGCGCGGCCGCGGCCCGCGAACCGTACCCGGGCACGGCGCCCAGCAGCTTGCTCTGCGGCAGGGAGCGGAAACGATCCGCCAGGGCGTCGACGGCTTCGACCAGGGGCTCTACGTCATGCATGGCAGCGAGCCTAGGCGAAAAGCCGCCGGGCCCCGGAGCGAGTCGCTCCGGGGCCCGGCGGCAGTGGTTCACCTCGGGAGGGACCGTCAGTCGTCGCCCCGCAGGATCGCGATCAGCCGCAGCATCTCCATGTAGATCCAGACCAGCGACAGGGTCAGCCCGAAGGCGGCCCGCCAGGACTCCCGCTGCGGGGCGCCCTGCGCGATGGCCTCCTCGATGGACGCGAAGTCCAGCGAGAGGAAGAAGGCGCCCAGGCCGATGCCGACCAGGCCGACCACGATGCCCAGCGGGCCGGAGCGCAGCCCCATCTCCGCGCCGAAGGCCGACGCGATCACGTTGACCAGCATCAGCAGCACGAAGCCCAGGGCGATCGCGATGCCGATCCGCTGGTAGCGCGCGGTGACCCGGATCCGGCCGCTCTTGTAGGCGAACAGCATCGCCGCGAAGACCGCCGCCGTACCCAGCACCGCCTGGATCACGATGCCGTTCAGCGCGGTGTTGAACACGTGCGAGACGGCGCCCATGGCGAAGCCCTGGAGGGCCGCGTACGTCAGGATCAGCGGCGGGCTGACGCTGCGCTTGAACGAGACCACCAGGCCGACGACCATGGCCACCACGCTGGCGCCGACCGCATAGCCGTACTTGTCGAACGGCAGCGTGAACCAGGCCACCGCGCCGGCGACGACCAGCGTCAGCAGCGTCATGGCGGTACGGGCGACCACGTCGTCGAGCGTCATCCGCCCGGTGGCCGCGGGGCCGGCCGACGGCCCGTTGTACATCTCGTACAGCTGCTCGTCGCTGAGCGGGGCCTGGCCCTGCTGCGGCTGCTGGGCGTACGGCGTCCCCGCGTAGGGGTTGCCGCCGGGCTGGCCCCCGGCCTGCGCGGTGTTGCCGAACCCCGCGTAGCCGGAGTCGCGGGTGAAGGACCCCTCCCGCGAGAAGACCGGGTTACTGCTTCTCATTGCTCATTCCCTCCGTGGCGGCACTGCACCGCCCATGCACAAGGGTAATGGCTTGGCAAAAATTCCGGGATACGCCGCGAGGAGGATCCGGTGAACGACACCCGGCGGGGACGCCGTCGACGCCCCCGCCGGTCGATGCGGTGCCCGGAGCCGGACTCGAACCGGCACGGCCTCGCGGCCAAGCAGTTTTAAGCTGCCCGTGTCTGCGTTCCACCATCCGGGCGTCCTGCGAAACCACCCTGAGCCTAGTCTCCCGGATCACTCTTTCGCATGTTCCCAGCCCCGGAAGTTGTCATGTTTCCTTGCCATCTGACGAACTGTCCGGGATTCGGCCACGAAGGATAGCGGTTCCGGCCACCGCCCGGTCCTCAGGGTTCCCGTCATCCCGCAGGAGGAGGGGAACCCGCTCCCGTACGCCCAGCGGTGGTAGGCCCAACCGTCCGGCGGAGCGACGCCGGACCATGATCACGTCGCGGAGCATGGAGGTACAAGCCCACGAGCACTAGGAGCCCCCCGTGACCACGTCGACCGCAACCGCCGTCCGCACCGGCCGGGCGGCCGCCCGCGCCACCGGCCTGAACAAGGTCTACGGGGAGGGCGAGACCCGCGTCGTCGCCCTCGACGACGTCAGCGTCACCTTCCCCCAGGGCGAGTTCACCGCGATCATGGGCCCGTCCGGCTCCGGCAAGTCGACCCTCATGCACTGCATGGCCGGCCTCGACACCGTCAGCTCCGGCTCCTCCACCATCGGCGACACCGAGCTCGTGGGCCTGAAGGACAAGCAGCTCACCCAGCTGCGCCGCGACCACATCGGCTTCATCTTCCAGGCCTTCAACCTGCTGCCGACGCTGACCGCGCTGGAGAACATCACCCTCCCGATGGACATCGCCGGCCGCAAGGTCGACAAGCCCTGGCTGGACCGCGTCGTCGAGACGGTCGGCCTCTCCGGCCGGCTCGGCCACCGCCCGTCCCAGCTCTCCGGCGGCCAGCAGCAGCGCGTCGCCTGCGCCCGCGCCCTCGCCGGCAAGCCCGACATCATCTTCGCCGACGAGCCCACCGGCAACCTCGACTCCCGCTCCGGCGCCGAGATCCTCTCCTTCCTGCGCAACTCCGTCCGCGAACTCGGCCAGACCGTCGTCATGGTCACCCACGACCCGGTCGCCGCCGCCTACGCCGACCGCGTCGTCTTCCTCGCCGACGGCCGCATCGTCGACGAACTCCACCACCCCACCGCCGACACCGTCCTGGACCGCATGCGCCGCTTCGACGCCAAGGGCCGCACCAGCTGACCCGGCGACAGTCCGCTGCCCGTCTCCGACCCTTCCCAGGACACCCCATGTATCGCACCGCACTGCGCAACGTGCTGGCCCACAAGGGCCGACTGCTGATGACGGCGCTCGCCGTCATGCTCGGGACCGCCTTCGTGGCGGGCACCATGGTCTTCTCCGACACCTTCGGCAAGGCCATGCGGGACAGCAACTCCAAGAGCTACTCCGACGTCTCGGTCCAGGTGGTGGACCGCGCGGCCGGTTCCGGCGCCAGCGCCAGGCAGAAGAGCGAGAGCGGCTCCGCCGCGCTCACCGACGCCACCGTCGGGCAGCTGGCCGCCCTCCCGGGCACCGCCGACGCCCGCGGCGTGGTGAGCGGCTTCACCGGCGTCGCCGACCGCAAGGGCAGCCTGATCGGCCAGGTCTGGGCCGCCAAGGGCGCCAACTTCGCGCCCGGCAAGGACGGCAAGGACCCGCGCTACCCGATGGCCGAGGGCCAGGGCCCGAAGAACGCCAAGGAGATCGCGCTCGACCGCAAGACCGCCGACAAGGCGGGCTACAAGGTCGGCGACACCGTGCGCGTCGCCGCCAACGGCCCGGTGGTCGAGGCGAAGCTCACCGGGATCTTCACCACCGACGACCCGGTGGTGAACACCGGCGGCACGCTCACCCTGTTCGACCGGGCCACCGCCCAGCAGCTGCTGCTGGAGCCCGGCCGCTACAGCGGCGTCGTGCTCACCGCCAAGCCCGGCACCACCGAGGACGCGCTGCTCGCCCAGGCCCAGTCCCAGGTGCCGGTCGTCCAGAAGTTCGACGTCGAGACCGGCGCCAAGCTCAAGGCCGACCAGCAGGACATGATCACCAAGAGCACCGGCAGCATGCGCACCATGCTCCTGGTCTTCGCCGGCATCTCGCTCTTCGTCGGCATCTTCATCATCGCCAACACCTTCACCATGCTGGTCGCCCAGCGCACCAAGGAGCTCGCCCTGCTCCGGGCGATCGGCGCCAGCCGCAAGCAGGTGACCCGCTCGGTGCTGGTCGAGGCCCTGGTGATCGGCGCCCTGTCGGCCGTGGCCGGTCTGGCGGCCGGCGTCGGGATCGGTGCCGGCATGCAGTCCCTGATCGGCTCGCTGAACGAGAACATGCCGAGCGGCGCACTGGTGATCAAGCCGGTCACCGTCGCGGTGACCCTCGTCGTCGGCGTCGTGGTGACGGTGCTGTCGGCCCTGCTGCCCGCCCTGCGCG
Organism: Kitasatospora sp. NPDC056446; assembly: GCF_042796115.1. Lineage (NCBI taxonomy): Bacteria > Bacillati > Actinomycetota > Actinomycetes > Kitasatosporales > Streptomycetaceae > Kitasatospora > Kitasatospora sp. NPDC056446. Next base: position 24,062 of record NZ_JBHTRF010000064.1, read on the forward strand.
CGGCCCGGATCGCACCGGTGGCCGCGATGAGCAGCGGCGACCAGCCGACCTCCCAGAAGAGCCTGGTGGTCCGCAACACGATCGGCTCGCTGTTCGCCGCGGGCGGCCTGGCCCTGATCGGCTACGGCGCCTCCACCGGCAACGACAGCGGCCGGATGCCGGTCGGCCTGGGCGCCGTCCTGGCCCTGATCGGCGTGTTCGTCCTGCTGCCGCTGCTGTCCCGCCCGGTGGTCGCGCTGGCCGGCCCGCTGCTGCGGCTCGGCGGCACCCCGGGCCGGCTCGCCCAGCAGAACGCGGTGCGCAACCCGCGCCGCACGGCCGCCACCGCCGCCGCGCTCACCATCGGCCTGACCCTGGTCAGCGGCCTGACGGTGATCGGCGCCTCGGTCACCGACACCATCGACCGGGCCGTCACCAGCTCGATGAGGGCCGACTACACCGTCGACGCGGCCAACGGCATGGGCCTCTCCGAGCAGGTGCCCGCGCAGATCGCCAAGGCGCCCGGGGTGGCGGCCTCCTCGGCCCAGACCACCGTGTACTGGGAGCTCAACGGCAGCACCAAGGCGATCACCGGCCTGGACGCGGCGAGCTTCGACCAGCTGGTCGCGGTCCAGCTGACCGGCGGCTCGACCGCCGCGCTCGGCAAGGGCCAGCTGCTGGTGGACGAGGACGTCGCCAAGAAGTCCGGGGTCGCCACCGGTTCGACGGTGACGGTCACCTTCCCGGACGGCTCCACCGGCCCGCTCACCGTCGGCGGCGTCTACCGGGGGGGCGGCATGCTCGGCCCGGTCGTCCTGGCCAACAGCGAGATCGTCAAGCACGAGCCGAAGCCGTACGTCTCCGGCGTCCTGGTCAAGGGCAAGGACGGCGCCACCGACGCCCTCAAGCAGTCGCTGAAGGACGCCACCGGCGCCAACCCGGTGATCGAGGTCAAGTCCATGCAGGACGTCCGCGACGACTTCAGCCAGACCATCTCCTTCGCGCTGAACATGATGTACGGCCTGCTGGCGATGTCCGTGCTGGTCGCGGTCCTGGGCGTGATCAACACGCTGGCGATGTCGGTCTTCGAGCGCAAGCGCGAGATCGGGATGCTGCGGGCGATCGGCCTGGACCGCGGGGGCATCAAGCGGATGGTCCGGCTGGAGTCCGTGGTGATCTCGCTCTTCGGAGCCGGCATCGGCCTGCTGCTGGGCTGCTTCATCGCCTGGGCGATCAACGGCACCCTGAAGTCCAGCCTGAGCGGCCTGACCACGGTCCTGCCGTACGGCCAGCTGGCGGTGTTCCTGGCCCTGGCCGGAGCGGTCGGCCTGGTCGCCGCGATCTGGCCGGCCCGCCGGGCCGCCAAGCTGGACATCCTGTCGAGCATCAAGACCGACTGACCCGCACCCGGTCCGTGCGCCCGCCCCGGGCGTACGGACCGGGCGTACGGGTCGGGCAACAGGAGAGCCCCTGCCGGTACTTCGGCAGGGGCTCTGCTACTGCTGTACTCCGCCCGGTCGCACGGCCGGCTGAGCACCACGGAGGTCGTGGTCCGGCAACGCTGCCGGGCGGAGGGCCTCCGACTCATACCCCGGCGCTCCCACACCGGGGTCTCAGTCGCTTACTTGCTGGCGAGTGCCTTGTCGGCGACCGGCTTGGCGGCCTCGACGGGCTTGGTGGGCGGAGTGACCTCCTGGATGGGCAGCTGCGGCTTCTCCATCTGGGCGAGGCCGACCATCTCGCGCTTGAGGAACATCGCGAGCGTCCAGTCGGTGAAGACGCGGACCTTGCGGTTGAAGGTCGGCACCATCGCACCGTGGTACAGGCGGTGGAACCACCAGGCCGGACGGCCCTTCAGCTTGTACTTGCCGAAGAGGATCGCCACGCCCTTGTGCAGGCCCAGACCGGCGACCGCACCCAGGTTCTTGTGCTTGTACTCCTTCTGCGGGAAGCCGCGCATGCCGGAGATCACGTTGTCGCCGAGGACGACGGCCTGACGGCAGGCGTGCTGCGCGTTCGGCGGGCACCAGGCGCCCTCGCCCGAGGCGAGGTCCGGGACCTGGGCGTTGTCGCCGGCGGCCCAGACGTAGTCGAGGCCCTGGACCTGGAGGGTCGGCGCGGTGTCGACGTGGCCGCGCGGGCCCAGCGGCAGGCCGAACTCGGCCAGCACCGGGTTGGGCTTCACGCCGGCCGTCCACACGATGGTGGAGGCGTCCATCTCCATGCCGTTCTTCAGCATGACGTGGCCGTCGACGCAGGAGTCCATCGAGGTCTCGATGTAGACCTCGATGTTGCGCTCTTCCAGCTTCTCCTTGGTCCACAGACCGAGGTCCGGGCCCATCTCGGGGAGGATCCGGTTGGCGGCCTCGACGACCACGAAGCGCATGTCCTCGCGGCTGACGGTCCGGTACAGCTTCGACGCGTCGCGCGCCATGTCCTCGATCTCGGCGATCGTCTCGATGCCGGCGAAGCCGCCGCCGATGACGACGAAGGTCAGCGCCTTGCGGCGGACCTCCTCGTCCGCGGTGGACTCGGCCTTGTCGAGCTGGGCCATGACGTGGTTGCGGAGGCCGATGGCCTCCTCGACCGTCTTCATGCCGATGCCGTTCTCCGCCAGACCCGGGATCGGGAAGGTGCGGGAGACCGAGCCGGTCGCGACGACCAGGTACTCGAAGGGCAGCTCGTAGCTGTCGCCGGCCGCCGGCTGGATGGTGGCGACCTTACGGGCGTGGTCGACGCCGGTGACGGACCCGGTCAGCACCTCCGCCTGCTTGAGGGCGCTGCGCAGCGGCGCGACGAGGTTGCGGGGCGCGACGTTGCCGCCGGCCGCCTCGGGGAGGAAGGGCAGGTACGTCATGTACGACCGCGGGTCCACGACCGTGACGGTCGCTTCGCCGTAGCGCATCTTCTTGAGGATGCGCATCGCGGCATACAGGCCGACGTAACCACCGCCGACAATGAGGATGCGAGGACGCTCCGTGGTGCTCATATCCGAAAGTATCCAGCACCGTTCGGAGCAGCCTTCGTGAGCCCGGTCACAAGCTCATGGACACCCCGTGCTACACTGCGCGGCCGCAAAACCGGCCCCGGCACGGGGGCTCACCACCCTCCGCACCCCCTCGGAAACGCGCGCCGGAGCACCACCCTGCTGAGCAGCAACGATCCGTACGGGGCCCGGGTTCCCGCGCGTGATTTCGATTTTCAAACCTCGAACGATCCCTGACCTGCGATCCAGCGGGCCGCACCGCCGACCGACCTTCGGTCCCACAATTCGGACGTAGCGGGCGACCAGGTAGGACGAATGGCCGGATCGCCATGTGAAGAAATTCACGAACTTTCCCGCACGGGCCCGGGCGCGCCCCGGCCCCGGCTCCCCGAAAGGGGTGCCGGGGCCGGTTCGGTAAGCCCCGCGACAGGTCAGGGGGCGATACCCCAGGCGATGCCGTCGAGGATGTCGTGCTCGCTCACGACCATCTCGGCGGCGCCGGTCCGCTCCATGATCTCCAGCAGCTCCAGCGCCCCCGCCGCGATCACGTCCACCCGGCCCGGGTGCATCGACGGGATGGCCGCGCGCTCGGCGTGGGTCGCGGCCAGCAGCTCGCGGGCGATCCGGGCGACCTGCTCCCGGCTGACCCGCGAGTGGTGGATCGCCTCCGAGTCGTAGGCCGACAGGCCCTGGGCGATCGCGGACACCGTGGTGACCGTCCCGGCCAGGCCCACCAGGGTGGCCGCGCCGGTCAGCGGGACGGCCTCCTCGGCCTTGTCCAGCTCGGCCCGCACATGCGCCCGGGCCTCCTCGACCTGCTCCGCGGAGGGCAGTTCGGCGCCGCCGAAGTGCCGCTCGGTGAGCCGCACGCAGCCGATGTCCACCGAGCGCGCCGCCTCGACGTCGTCCGTGCCGCGCACGAACTCGGTCGAGCCGCCGCCCAGGTCGAACACCAGGTACGGGGCCGGGAACCGGTCGCCGGTCAGCTCCTTGGTGGCGCCCAGGAAGGACAGCCGGGCCTCCTCCTCGCCGCTGACCACCTCGGGCCCGACGCCCAGGATGTCCTGCACGCCCTTGGCGTACTCGTCGCTGTTCTCGGCGTCCCGGGAGGCGCTGGTCGCGACGAAGCGGACCCGCTCCGGGCCGACGCCGAAGCCGGAGATGATCTCCTGGTACTCCCGGCAGGCCGCGAAGGTGCGGGCCAGCGCGTCCGGGTGCAGCCGGCCGGTCCGGTCCACGCCCTGACCCAGCCGGTTGACGATCATCCGGCGGTCGAGGTCGGTGATCTCGCCGGTCTCCGGGTCCAGGTCGGCGACCAGCAGCCGGATCGAGTTGGTGCCGCAGTCGATCGCGGCCACCCGGGTCATGGTCACCGCGACTCCTGCCCGGCCTCGCCCTGTCCGGCCTCGCCCTGGCCGGCCTCGCCCTGGCCCGCGTGGTCCTGGCCGGCGTCCGCGGCACGCTTCTTGGCCGCGCGCTCGGCGGTCTTCTGCTGCTTGGCCGCGATCACGGCGTCGTGGTCCTGCGCCTTGGCCCGGTTGCGGGCGACCCGCCCGCCGGCGGCGTCGACCTCGGCCGGGGAGACGCACGGGCCCTTGGCCCACCAGTCCTCCAGCATGCCGATCGCCTCGTCGCCGAGCGGGTTGACGCCCTCGCCGGCCGCCAGCGAGTGGCCGACCAGCACGTGCAGGCACTTCACCCGGTCCGGCATGCCGCCGGCGCTCGGGAAGCCCTCCAGCACCTCGATCGCGTCCCGCCGGGCGATGTAGTCCTCGTGCGCCTTCTGGTAGGCGGCGGCCAGCTCCGGGTCCTCGGCGAGCCGGGCGGACTGCTCCTTCATCACGCCGTCCGCCTCCAGGGTGCCGATCAGCGAGGCGGCCTTGGGGCAGGTCAGGTAGTACAGCGTCGGGAACGGCGTGCCGTCGGGCAGCCGGGGGGCCGTCTCCACGACGTCCGGGTTGCCGCAGGGGCAGCGGTGCGCGACTCCGCGCAGGCCGCGCGGGACCCGGCCGAGCTGGGCGGCGATGGCGGCGACGTCGGCGTCGGAGACGGCGGGGTGGTTCTCAGTGGTCATGGGGGGAGCTGTCTCCAACGGAGGACGGTGGGAGCGGAACGGGGGTGGCGGGGGGCGGCGCGGCGCTGTCGGCGGCGTCCACCGAGTCCCAGATGCTGGCGTACCAGGGCTTGGCCGCCTTCGCCTGACCGGTGGCCGAACCGGTCGCGGGGGTACCGGCAGCCGCCGGGGAGGGCTTGGCGGAGGCCTGGCCGGCCGGGTCCACCGCGATGTACGGGGTCTCCCCCGGCACCGCGTAGTGCAGCCGGGCGCGCGCCTGCGCCTTGACGTACTCCGGGTCCTGCCAGCGGGCCCTGTCCCGGCGCAGCTGCTCGACCTGCTGGCGCGCGTGGTCGGCCTTCGCCCGCTGGGCGGAGATCTCGGCGCGCTGGGAGATGAACTGCCGCGTCGGGTAGGCGAGGATCGCCACCAGTGAGCAGAGCACCAGGACGAGGACGGTCGCCCGGCTCGTGAACCGAGGCCGGGCCGCCAAGCCCGGGATCCGCAAGCCTGCCATCTCCCGTATCCCCTCCTGGTCGCGACGGTGCCCCGCCGTCCACCCTACGGGGTGAACGGCGGGGCACCGGTCAGGCTGGCGCTACCGGGGACGCCCGGCACCCGCGCCCGCTGTGCCCACCGGTCCGCGGAGCGGTCCCGGTCGGCACTCGGCGGGGCGGCCGTGCCGGTCACCCGGCGGAGCGGGCCTGCTCGTCACTCGGCGGAACGGAACCGGGGGAAGGCGCCGCGGCCGGCGTACTCGGCGGCGTCGTCGAGGATCTCCTCGATGCGCAGCAGCTGGTTGTACTTGGCGACGCGCTCGGAGCGGGCCGGGGCGCCCGTCTTGATCTGGCCGCAGTTGGTGGCGACGGCGAGGTCGGCGATGGTGACGTCCTCGGTCTCGCCGGAGCGGTGCGACATCATGCAGCGGTAGCCGTTGCGCTGGGCCAGCTCGACGGCGTCCAGGGTCTCGGTCAGCGAGCCGATCTGGTTCACCTTCACCAGCAGCGCGTTGGCGGTGCCGGTGTCGATGCCCTTGGCCAGGCGGACCGGGTTGGTGACGAACAGGTCGTCACCGACCAGCTGGACCTTGTCGCCCAGCTTGACGGTCATGGCCTTCCAGCCGTCCCAGTCCGACTCGTCCAGCGGGTCCTCGATGGAGACCAGCGGGTACGAGGCGACCAGGTCGGCGTAGTACTCGATGAGCTCGGCGGCGGTGAGCGCCTTGCCCTCGAACTGGTAGGCGCCGTCCTCGTAGAACTCGGAGGCGGCGACGTCCAGGGCCAGCGCGATGTCGCGGCCGGGCACGTAGCCGGCCTTCTGGATGGCCTCGGTGATGAGGTCCAGGGCCTCGCGGTTGCTGTCCAGGTTCGGCGCGAAGCCGCCCTCGTCGCCGAGGCCGGTGGACAGGCCGCGCTCCTTCAGCACGCCCTTGAGGGTGTGGTAGACCTCGACGCCCCAGCGGACGGCCTCGGAGAAGGACTCCGCGCCGATCGGAGCGATCATGAACTCCTGGATGTCGACGTTGGAGTCCGCGTGCGAGCCGCCGTTGAGGATGTTCATCATCGGGACCGGCAGGACGTGCGCGTTCGGGCCGCCCAGGTAGCGGAACAGCGGCAGGTCGCTGGCCTCGGAGGCGGCGTGCGCGACGGCGAGCGAGACGCCGAGGATGGCGTTGGCGCCGAGCGAGGACTTGTCCGGGGTGGCGTCCAGGTCGAGCATGGCCTGGTCGATCAGGCGCTGCTCGGTGGCGTCGTAGCCGACCAGCTCCGGGCCGATCTGCTCGATGACGGCCAGGACGGCCTTCTCGACGCCCTTGCCGAAGTAGCGGTTCTTGTCACCGTCGCGCAGCTCCAGGGCCTCGAAGGCACCGGTGGAGGCACCCGACGGGACAGCGGCACGACCCGTGCTGCCGTCGTCGAGGCCGACCTCGACCTCGACCGTGGGGTTGCCACGCGAGTCGAGGATCTCACGGGCTACGACGACATCGATGGACGGCACGATGCATCTCCTTGCGGAAGCAGGTCCGGCTGACGGTGGTGCTGCCAGCGGGACGATTACGGAGTCGTTACGGACCAGAGCCTAACCGCCCGTGCTCCCGGGGCCACGTCGACCTCGCTTCCGTCTCAGCGTGTGGCCCGGCTACCCACCGGTAGTTCACCTGCTTGTCCCACCTTGTCCCACCGGGGCGGGCGAATGCGGACGAAGGGGTCCGGCAGCGCCGGACCCCTTCGCACGCACGGCGGTTCGGCTCAGCCGAAGTGCAGCACCTGGCCGGGCATGATCAGGTTCGGGTCGCCGCCGACGGTGCCGTGGTTCTGGTCGTACAGCGCGTGCCAGCCGCCGGACACGCCCTGGGCAGCGGCGATCGTCGACAGCGTGTCGCCGGCCCGGACGGTGTAGTCGTGGCCGGACGCCGGGGCGGCCTGCGGGGCCTGCGGGGCCTGCTGCGCGGCCTGCGGGGCGTACTGCGGCTGGGCGGCCTGGCCGGCGTACTGCTGGTAGACGCTCTGGTGGCTGGTCCAGTACCAGGCGCCGTTGTTCTGGTACCAGTACACCTTCGCGGTCGCGTCCCACCCGGCCTGGCCGGAGAAGCCCGGGGTCTGCGGCTGCGCCTGCTGCTGCGGGGCGCTCTGCTGCACCGGCTTCTGGACCGGCTTCTGCACGGGCTTCTGGGCGACCGGCTTCTGGGCCGGGGCGGCGGGCTTCTGGGCCTGCTGCTTGGGGGCCTGCGCGGGGGCGGACTGCGGCTTGGCGTCCGAGGAGGTGTCGACGGAGGCCGGGGCACCGCCCTTGCTCAGACCGGCCTTCTGCGAGCAGACGGGCCAGGCGCCCGGGCCCTGCGAGGCGAGGACCTTCTCGGCGACCGAGATCTGCTGCCCCTTGCTGGCCTGGTTGGCCTGCGGCGCGTACGCGGTGCCGCCGTACGCCTTCCAGGTGCTGGAGGTGAACTGCAGGCCGCCGTAGAAGCCGTTGCCGGTGTTGATGCCCCAGTTGCCGCCGCTCTCGCACTGGGCGACGGCGTCCCAGGTGGAGGCCGGGGCGGCGGAGGCGCCGGTGGCGGTGAGGAGCGGCATCGCGAGTCCGACGCCGGCCACACCGGCGACGGCGATGGCCTTCTCGGTCTGGGTGCGACGACGGTGACGGCCGGTTCCGACGAACAGCATGAAGGGTCCCTCTCCGTACGCCTGCGAGGTGAGCTGTCGGGTTCGGACCGGGAGGTGGCCCGGCCGCCGTGCGCGGAAACGATTCCGCTCGGGCGGCTTCACCCCAAGCCGTCGGGAAACGGCAACAAACCTGGTTCCCCCGCCCCTGCCCAGGGTTCTGGTCGGTTTCCCGTGGCGCGGCGGGCAGGATTCGGCGTTCCGCGCACGAGGTCCGCAGCTGCGAACTCCAGGGAGAGTAGACAGAACATCAGACCGATCACAAGCTCATATCACCGATATCACACAGAAATTACGGCCCGTGTCCGATCGCCTACCAACGGCGGCTATATGTCCGGATTGATGGGTGTTCAACCCCCGCCCACGGGCCGCCGGGCGACGTTTCGTCAGGGCGCCGCCCGGCGTGTCGCCGGCGCATTGTCGGCGTTTCGTCAGCTCGCGTCAGTTTGTCGAGGGCGCGGACGGGGTGTGCGGAAGCGTATGCGGAGGCGTATGCGGGGAGCGGCTCTCCGGAGTGAATTCGACCGGGAGTTCCCGCAGGCCACGCATGATCAGACCGCCGCGCCAGCGCAGATTCTCCGGGCTTTCCGCCAGCCGCAGATCCGGCAGCCGGGACAGCAGGGTGGACAGCGCGGCACGCCCCTCCAGGCGGGCCAGCGGGGCACCGATGCAGTAGTGGATGCCGTGCCCGAAACCCAGATGGGGATTGTCCGCCCGGGCCAGGTCCAAGGTGTTCTCGTCCGCGAACCGGGCCGGATCGCGGTCCGCCGCCGCCAGCACCACCAACACCGGGTCGCCGACCGGGATCGCCACGCCGCCGATGGTCAGCGGCTGCGTCGCGAACCGCCAGGTCGCCAGCTCCACCGGCCCGTCGTAGCGCAGGAGTTCCTCGATCCCCGTATCGAGCAGCGCGCGCTCCCCGCGTACGACCGACTCCTGCAGCAGCCCGCGCTGCCCCGGGTTGCGCAGCAGCGCGTACGTACCGTTGCCGATGAGGTTCACGGTTGTCTCGAAACCGGCGAACAGGAGGATGAAGGCCATCGCCGCGGCCTCGTTCTCCGTCAGGTGCTCGCCGTGGTCGCTCGCCCGGATCAGGCCCGAGATCAGGTCGTCCCCGAGGTCCGCCCGCTTGCGGTGGATCAGCTCCAGCAGGTACGCCCGCATCCGCTTCACCGCCCGCCCCACACCGCCGCGTTGGCCGCCGCCGTGGCGGATCATCATCCCGGCCCAGTCGCGGAAGTCGTCCTGGTCCTCGGACGGCACGCCGAGCATGTCGCAGATCGCGTAGATGGGGAGCGGGAAGGCGAACTCGTGGATCAGGTCCGCCGAACCGCGCTGCGCGAAACCGTCGATCAGCCGGTCCGTGAGCTGCTGCACCCGCGGCTCGAACTCCGCCACCCGGCGCGGCGTGAACGCCTTCGACACCAGCCGGCGCAGCCGGGTGTGGTCCGGCGGATCGATGTTCAGCAGGTGGGTCATCAGGTCCGCCTGCCGCTCCCCCGGGATGCCCACCCGGCCGGTGCGGTGCGCCTGCCCGCTGTGGTGCGCCGGGTTCTTCGACAGCCGGCCGTCCGCCAGCGCCTGCCGGGCGTCCGCGTACCTGGTCACCAGCCAGGCCTCGACGCCGCTCGGCAGCGTGGTGCGGTGCACCGGGGAGTGCTCCCGCAGCCAGGCGTAGGCGGGGTACGGGTCGGAGGCGAACTCCCAGGTGAACAACTGCGGGGCCGCGGGCCGGCCGGGGGCTCCGGGCGTGCCGTCGGGCTCGGCTCCGGGCCGGGCGGCTTCCGGCACGGGGTCGGGCGCGGATTCGGGCTGGGCGGGGGCTTCTGGCCGCACGGCGGCGGGCTGCGCGGGGTCGGGCTGAGCTGGCATGGTTCGACCGTATCCGGTGCGCACCCGCCCCCTTCCCCCGGCGGCCCGCGCCGCCCGCGTCAACGGCGTGCGACCCGGACGCCAACACTCCGTGGACGACCCGTGGACGGTCCGTGGACAGCTCTTGGACAGCTCTTGGCCGGGCGGCGGGCGTGAGCCTGGTCACCTGAGGGGTAATCCCTGTTGCGGAGGATCAGGACCTGCCTACGATCCTCCGCAGTACGCGTGGGCGCCGGTGCGGTGCCGCCCACAGGGAGGAGCAGACCATGCGGGTCAGCGGATCAGTCGTCGTCATCGCGGTACTCGACGGCGGGTCGGGCGCCGACCTCGCCCGCCGGTTCGCCGCGGCCGGCACCGCCGGAATGCTGATCGCCGACCAGCACGTCGGCATCGCCGAGGACCTCGCCGCCGAACTCGACCGGCCGGGCTGCCCCGTCGTCGGCGTCTCCGGCGACATCCGCCGACCCAGCGACGTCGCCGCCCTCGTCGACACCGCGGAGAAGCACCTCGGCCCGATCGACCTCTTCGCCGTCGCCGGCCCGGACGGCGAGCGGATCGTCTCCCTCGCCGACCTGCCCGCCCACCTCGACCTGGAGCGGCTCGCCGAACTCGTCGTCCTCGTCGGCGAGGCCATCGGGGAACTCGTCCCGCCGCAGCGGCGCCCGGTCACGCACACCGCCACGGCGGCCTGAGCGACTACTCGCCGGCCGCTTCGCCGTCCGGCTCGTCGTCGAATTCGCCGTCGGGTCCGCCGTCGGATTCGCCGTCCGGCTTGAGGCCCTCGGCCGCGCGCACCGCGTCCCGGTAGCCGCGCGCGGCCGAACGCAGCGCCGCGTCCACGTCCACCCCGGCGTCGTGCGCCCGCTGCGCCACCGCCAGCAGCAGCCGGCCCGCCGACGCCGGAGTCAGCTCCGCGGGCAGCTCGTACGACTCGTCCGACACCTCGGTGAAACCCGCCCGGCGCACCCGGGACACCAGCTTCGCCGCGTACGCCAGCGCGGGCAGCCCGGCCGGCACACCGTCCAGCACCGACTCCCGGTCCGCCTTCTCCGCCGCCTTCAACTGCTCCCAGTTCGCCTCCACCTCGGCGGCGCCCTCGGCCTCGACGTCCCCGAACACGTGCGGGTGCCGGTACATCAGCTTCTCGACGATGTCACCGGCCACGTCGTCCACGGTGAACGGCTCGGTCGGGTGCTCCTCGGCGATCCGGGAGTGGAAGAACACCTGGAGCAGCACGTCGCCCAGTTCCTCGCGCAGCGTCCCCCGGTCCCCCTCCTCGATCGCCTCGACCAGCTCGTACGCCTCCTCGACCAGGTACTTCACCAGGCTCTCGTGCGTCTGCTCCGCGTCCCACGGGCAGCCGCCCGGCGAGCGCAGCCGGTCCATCACCGTCACCAGGTCCAGCAGCCGCGAGCCCGGCAGGTCGTACGAGCCCGGCAGCACCTCGATCTCGGGCACCTCACCGGCCCGCTCCACCGCGAGCCGCGCCAACGCGTCGGTCAGCCCCGGATCCCCGTCCGGACCACCCAGCCACACCGTCGCCCCGGCCCCGGCGGGCTGCCCGGTCAACAGCCGCGCCAACGCGGGCGCCGACCCTGGGGCCACCACCTCCACCGCCACCCCGGCCTGCCGAACCGCCGCCACCTGCGGATGCCCCTCGTCACCCACCAGCACCCGCCCGGCCGACCGCAAGGCCTCCCAGGCCGGCCACGCCAGCAGCCCGGGAGCCACCCGGTGGGTGGTGGTCAGCAGGATCAACTTCGCGCCGGGAACATTCGTCGTCACACCCCGAACCTACCCGCCGACCCCCACCCCGGCCGCGCCACGGGAAGCCACCCCCACCGGCGGCCGGTCACAGCGGAACGGGCCCACCCGGCGAAACCCCCAGCTCGCAGGGCCCGCAGCACCGGAAGTCGGCCCAGCCGACTCCCCCCACCTGAGCGCCAACCATCCACAAACGAAGTCGGCCCCGCCGATTTCCCGCGCGCGAACGGCAACCCACCACAGCGGCGGACACCGACCAAAACGCCCACCCTCGCCGGCACAGGAAGTCGAACCCGCCGACCTCCCACGCCCACGCAGCGGCCAAGCACCACCGGGCCGAACGAGGCCGGCGGGAGCCGAGGTCCGAGGTGGAGAGCGGGTGGCGGCGAAGCACAGCCCGGCGGGGCCCGTCAGGAACCCCACCCCAACCGGCGGACCCGCAGCACAGGAAGTCGAACCAGCCGACCTCCCACGCCCACGCGGCGGCCAAGCACCACCGGGCCGGGCGGGGCCGGCGGGAGTTGGGGCGGGGTGGAGAGGGGCGGCGGCCAAGCACAGCCGGGCGGGGCCCGTCAGAAACCCCACCCCAACCGGCGGACCCGCAGCACAGGAAGTCGAACCAGCCGACTTCCCACACCCACGCGGCGGCCAAGCACCACCGGGCCGAACGAGGCCGGCAGGAGCCGAGGCGGGGGAGAGCGGGTGACGGGCGGAGCGCTGCCGGGCCGGGCGGGGCCGGCGGGAGCTGAGGTCCGGGGTGGGTCCGGGGCGGGGAGGGGTGGCAGAGGTGCCGGTGGCGGGGTCAGTGGGGGGTGGGGGGCCAGGGGGTTTGGGGGTGGAGGGTGGAGAGGGATTCGCGGAGGCGGCGGACGGTGGGGTGGTGGGGGCCGTCGCGGCGTTCGCGTTCGAGGAGGACGGGGAGCAGCCATTGCCAGGCGTTCTGGGGGTCGCCGGCGGCGGCGAGGTGGAGGCCGATGCGTTCGCGGAGGTCGTAGCCGCGCTCGGGGTCGGTGTCGAGGCCGGTTTCGAGGCGGGCCGTGTGGGCGGTGAGGAGGGCCTGGTACTCGGCGAGGGCTTCGGCTCCGTGGCCGAGCCGGTCGAGGCAGATGGCGGCGCGGTAGCGGTGGTCGAGGCCCTGGGGGCCGTGCGGGCCGCCGTCGGCGGTGGCGGCGAGGCGGCGGTACTCGGGGAGGGCCTGCCCGGGGTGGCCCTCGTGCAGGAGGGTGCGGGCGTAGATGGTGCGGATGGTGCGCACCAGGGGTGCGGCGTCGCCGAGTTCGGCCTCCGCGCGGGGCAGCAGCCGGGCGGCGAGGCCGAGGATCTCGGAGTGGCGGCCGGCGTCCACGAGGTCGGAGAGGCGGGCGCATTCGGCGCCCAGGTCGGGGAGCGGGGGCGGGGGCGCGGGCGCGGGCGCGGGCGCGGGCGGAGCCGGCGGGACTGCCGGGACCGGCGTCCGCAGGAAGGGGCGCGGTTCCGAGCGGACCGCCGACGGGTGCGCCGCCGCCGTGACGGTCCCGGGCTGGGGCTGGTGCGGGAAGCGGTACGGCCGTACGGGGTCGGGCAGCGGGGTGTAGCGGGGCTGCGGGGTGCCCTGGGCCGGTGGCAGCAGCGGGAGCAGCCGCGCGTACACGGTCTGGGCGTCGGCGGGGCGGCCGGCGGGCTGCTTGGCGAGGAGGTCGAGGACGAGCCGTTCCAGCGGCTGCGGCACCTCGGGGCGCAACTCCCGGAGCGGGACGGGTGGTTCGTCGACGTGGCGGCGCAGGACGCCGAGCGCGGTGGGGGCCCGGAACGGTTCCTCGCCGGCGAGCATCTCGTGCAGCAGGCAGCCGAGCGCGTAGAGGTCGCTGCGCGGGTCGGTGGTGGCGGCGAGGGCCTGTTCGGGGGCCATGTAGGAGGGGCTGCCGACGGGCACGCCGGTGAGGGTGAGGCGGGTGGTCTCGGTGTCGAGGGCGGTGGCGATGCCGAGGTCCAGCAGGACGGTGCGGCCGTCCTCGCGGACCATGACGTTGCTGGGCTTGAGGTCGCGGTGGACCACCGGGATGGCGTGGACGGCGGCGAGCGCGGTGCAGAGCTGGGCGGCGACGGCCACCGCGCGCTCGACGGGGAAGGGCGCGTCCTCGGCGATGAGGTCGGCCAGGCTGACGCCGGGGATCCGCTGCATGACGAGGTACAACTCGCCCTCGTCCTCGCCCGCGTCGAAGACGGTGACCAGCCCGGGGTGGTCGAGCACGGCGGTGACCCGGCACTCGCGCAGGAAGCGGCGGCTCAACTCGTCGCCGTGGCGGTCGCGTTCGCCGCCGGGTCCGGTTCCGGCGCGGGTTGTGCCGGGGAGCAGGTGCTCGGGGCGGAGCAGTTTGACCGCGACCTGGCGGTGCAGGCGCTCGTCCTGGCCGGCCCAGACCTGCCCCATGCCGCCGTGGCCGATCTTCTCGGTGAGCCGGTAGCGGCCGGCGATGAGTCGGGCGGCGGTCACCGCCGGTCCTCGCGGACCTGGCGGCGCAGCAACTCGCCGAGCTCGCGCAGGTCGTGGCCGGTCTCGGGAGCGGCGGGGGAAGCGGGGGCGGCGGGTACGACGGGAGTGGCAGCGGGGGCGGCGACGGGGACGGGGGCCCCGTACCCGGGCACGGTCGCCGCGTACGGCGCCGCGACCGGCGGGCCGTACGGCGGGGCGGCCAGCGGGGTCTTGTGCGGCCTGGGCGGGCCGGCCTCCCAGACCGCGCGGCGGTCCATCAGCAGGAAGTACGCGGTCGGCGCCAGCCACAGCACGGCCAGGGTGATCTGGCCGGTGATGTCGGCGGTCGAGTTCTTGAGGGTGCCCGCGATCCCCGCGGAGACGAACATGACCAGCAGCAGCGCGCAGAACACGGCCGCGCCGAGGATGTCGTACGCCCGTCTGCGCCGGACCGCCAGCAGCAGCGGCGGGAGCACCCCGAGCAGGCCGAAGGTCACCAGCGGGGCCAGCGCGCACAGCACTCGCGCGGGCGTCCCGAACCGGCCGGGCACCGGGGCCGGACCGGGTGCCGGCCCCGGCCCGTACGGCGTGCCGCCGGGCGGCGGTCCGAACTGCCCGGGGTACTGCCCTGACATGCGCGCTCCTGAGCTGGTGAGGACCGGCACCGTGGCGGTGCGGACGGTCAGCACACCGTACCGCCCGGCCCGGTCGGCCCGGAGGCCTTCCGTCCGCTCGGTTCCGCATCGGTACCGGGGCGGCACCCGCCCGTGCGCCGCCCTCGCTCCGGGCCGGTACCGATGCGGCCGGGGGCGGCCGCTGAGCCCGGGTCAGCTCAGTCCGTCGGCGGTGCCAGGGTGCCCGTCGCCAGCGCGTCCGTCGCGCCCTGGACGAGGGTGCGGCCGAGGGCGGCGGCCTGCCCGAGGGCGGTGTCGAAGGCGGCGAGCCGGGCGAAGGCCGCGCCGAGCCGGCGCTGGGCGGGCAGCGGGAGTCGGGGCAGCTCGACCCGGCGGATGTCGAGGCGGGCGGTGGTGGTGGCGTGGCTGGCGGCGCGCCGGGTGCCGGCCGTGGAGCGGAACTGGCCGGCCAGGAACTCGGGGTCGAGCGCGGCCCGGTCGGGCCGCAGCAGGTGGAGCTGGCGGCCGAGGGCGGCGCCGACCAGCGGGCCCTCGGCGGGGACGACCCGGGCGGTGCCGCCGCCGAGCGCGGGGACGAGCACGTCGCCGGGCCGGGTGCGGACGTCCCCGGCGGCGCCAGGCCCGACGGCGAGGACGGCGCTGGGCGCGGCGCCGGTGGCGAGGTCCTGGTCGGTGACGACCGGGGTGCCGCCCGTTCCCGCACCGGCCCTCACCCCGGCACCGGCCCCGCCGCCGGTCCCGCCGCCGGTCCCGGAGGAGTACACCTCCAGCGCGCCGGCGCGGACCAGTTCGCCGATGGTGACCACCCCGACCGGCGCGGCGCCCGCGTCGGCGCCGGGCTCGGCGCCGGGCTGCGGCAGCAGGGTGGCGGGGTCGGCCAGGTCGGCCAGGAGTTCGGCCAACCGGCTGCCGAGGTGCGAGAGTTCGGCCGCGCCGCCGAGCGGGGCGGCGGGCGGGACGTGCCGGGCCGGGGAGAGGTCGGTCTCGTCGTCGAGCAGGTCGATGGCGGCCACGGCCCGGTGCACTCCGGGGCGGTCGGCGGGGACCGGCAGGCCCTCGCGGGCGGCCAGGTCGAAGCCGCGCCAGGCGTCCAGGACGGTGCGGCGCAGCCCGGGCCAGTCGACCCTGTCCCGGCCGCCTTCGGGGGCCGGTGCCCCGGCGGCCCCGGCCGGGGGCGTCGCGCCCGCGTCGAGCAGCAGCACCTGGCGGAAGTCGTCCCCGGGCAGGGGGGCGCGCAGCACCCACAGGTGCAGCGGGACGCCGTACGGCGGGGCGGCCCCGGCCGGCAGGGCGATGACGGCGCGCAGCGCGCCGGAGCGGAGCAGTTCGGCGCGGACGCGCCGGCCGGAGCGGCGGACGGCGACGGTCGGCGGGAGCAGCAGGGCGGTGAGGCCGCCGGGACGGGTGTGGGCGAGGCAGTGCAGCACCCAGGCGAGTTCGGACTCGCCGCGCGGTGGGACGAGCCCGCCGGGCCAGCGGCTGTCGAACTGCAACTCGTCGTGACCCCAGTCCCGTTCGTTGTAGGGGGGCTGGCAGAGCACGGCCTCGAAGGTGTCCCGGGGGTAGCCGTCGGCGCGCAGGGCGTCGCCGGCGCGCAGTTCGAGCGGGAGCGGGCCGGGCTCGTCGGCCGGGGTGTGCAGGGCGAGCCGCAGCTGGGCGAGGGCGGCGGCGACCGGGTCGGCGTCCTGGCCGTACCGGCCGGTGGTCGGCGGGTGGGCGAGCAGGACGGCGCCGAGGCCGACGGCCGGGTCGAGCACGGTGGCGGGGACCCCGGCGACGGCGGCGAGCAGTTCGGCGGCCTCGGGCGGGGTGGGGCTGTACTGCCGGGCGTTGGCCTCGCCGTGGCGGGTGAGCAGTTGCTCGTACGCGCCGGTCGGGCCGGTGTCGGCGGCGAGCGCGGCGAGCAGTCGGGCGAGGTCCAGCTGGGTGCTGCCGAGCAGGCCCGGCAGGCCGAGGAGGCGGGCGCCGTCCGGGCCGAAGGCGTGCACGGCGGTGTCGGCCACGGCCCGGGGCAGTGCGAGGGCGAGCCGGGTGTCGGGCTGGTCGGCGAGTTCGGCCCAGCGCTCGGGCGCACGGTGCAGCAGCAGGAGCTGGGCGCCCGCCTCGACCAGCGGGGCGGCGGGGTGGCCGGCCGGGTCGCGGAGGGTCTCGACGAGCTGCCACACCTTCTCCAGCAGCGGGAGCTCGGCGATCTTCCCCTGGGCGCGCAGCCAGGAGTCGACCTCGGCGAGCGCGAAGGCCGGGCTGGCGTCGGTGCCGCCGACCGGGCGGGGAAAGTCGGGGTGGCGGCGGCGCCAGTTGCTGACGGCGGCCCGGCCGACGCCGGCCAGCCGGGCGATCTCGACGGCGGTCACTTCGGGACGGTCCGGCACGGGGGCTCCTTCGGTGGGTCTGTGACCGCTCAGCGGGTCGCTGTGACCGCACAGCATAGCGACGCACCCTCCGATCCGAGTTCACATGTGAACAGAGCTCTTTTGTGAATTGCCGTTGACATGGTTCACGGCCGGGTGGTGTGATCTCTCCGTCGCCACCGAACGGGGGCGATACGGGGAAGACCACCGATCACCGGGAGACACCCATGTCCGCGACCGCCCGCCGCACCGCCGTCCGCCGTTCCACGACCCGCCGCACCGCCGCCCTGCTGCTGGGCGCCGCACTGGTCACGCTCTCCGCGACGGCCTGCAACTCCACCGCCGGCAGCTCGGTCTCGACCGAGGCGAAGCAGACCGCGGCCACCGGCGGCTCCGACGCCGCCAAGCCCGCCGAGACCAAGGCCGCCGACGCCCCCAAGGCCGCCGCCCAGGTCGGCGACACCATCGGGCTCAAGGGCAGCAACCCGGCCGACACCGCCGACGTGACGCTGGTGAAGGTGGTCGACAACGCCGAGGGCGACAACGAGTTCACCCACCCGGCCGACGGCAAGCGCTTCGTCGCGGTCCAGTTCCGGATCAAGGCGAGCGGCAAGAAGGCCTACAGCGACGCCCCGAGCAACGGCGCCAAGGTGCTGGACGCCCAGGGCCAGGCCTACGGCTCGACGATCGCCGACACCAAGGCCGGCCCGAGCTTCCAGGTCCCCGCCAACATCGCCCCCGGCGAGAGCGCCCTCGGCTTCGTCACCTTCGAGGTCCCGAAGGACGTCAAGCTCGACAAGGCCCAGTTCGGCCTCGACAGCGGCTTCGCCCCGCAGACCGGCCAGTGGAAGCTCGGCTGACCGGGCGCCGCACCCCTCCGGGCGCGCGCACCCGGCACCCAGCCCCCGGCGCACCCCACCCGGCATCCGCCCCGGCACACCCCACCCGGCCCCGGCGCCGCCAGACCCGCTCCCCGGGGCCGCCCACACGAAAACGGCGGCCCCGGGCAGAGCCCGAGACCGCCGTCCACCGCCCGAGGGCGGCTGTCGTTCCTCCGTCTACGCCTTCGCCCCGGCGCCTACTTCTTCGACCCCGCCAGGTCGTCGAACATGGCCGACAGGAACTCGCCGCACCAGCCGAGCAGCTCCCGGCCGACCAGCGGCTTGCCGCCGATCCGCCCGGTGCTCGGGCGCGGCACCAGCAGCTGCTGGGCCGCCGCCTTGACCTGGCTGCGCGGGTAGAGCCGGTTCAGCCGCAGCTGCTGGGACTCCCGCAGCTCCACCG
Organism: Kitasatospora sp. NPDC056446; assembly: GCF_042796115.1. Taxonomy (NCBI): domain Bacteria; kingdom Bacillati; phylum Actinomycetota; class Actinomycetes; order Kitasatosporales; family Streptomycetaceae; genus Kitasatospora; species Kitasatospora sp. NPDC056446. Next base: position 42,599 of record NZ_JBHTRF010000064.1, read on the forward strand.
GCCCGAAGCGGACGTTGGAGCCCTGCAGCGTGATGTCCGAGATGCCGCACCGCCGGGCGTACAGCCGCAGCGCCGCGACCATCAGCAGGTTCTCCACCTGCTCGGGCAGCTTGCCGTAGCGGTCGACGAGCTCGTCCCGGACCTGCTGGATGTCCTCCTCCGAGTTGACCGCCGCGATCGAGCGGTACGCCTGGAGCCGCAGCCGCTCGCCGGGCGCGTAGTCGTGCGGCACGTGCGCGTCGACGGGCAGCTCGATCTTCACCTCCAGCGGCTCCTCCTCCGGCTCCCCGCCGTTGGCGAGCGACTCGCGGAACTCGGCCACCGCCTCTCCGACCATCCGCATGTAGAGGTCGAAGCCGACGCCCGCGATGTGCCCGGACTGCTCGCCGCCGAGCAGGTTGCCGGCGCCGCGGATCTCCAGGTCCTTCATCGCGACGTACATGCCGGCGCCCATCTCGGTGTGCTGGGCGATGGTGGCCAGGCGTTCGTGCGCGGTCTCGGTGAGCGGCTTCTCCGGCGGGTACAGCATGTAGGCGTAGCCGCGCTCGCGGCCCCGCCCGACCCGGCCGCGCAGCTGGTGCAGCTGGGAGAGGCCGAAGGTGTCGCCGCGCTCGACGATCAGGGTGTTGGCGTTGGAGATGTCGATGCCGGACTCGACGATCGTGGTGGACACCAGGACGTCGAACTCCTTCTCCCAGAAGTCGACGACGACCTTCTCCAGCTGGGTCTCGCCCATCTGTCCGTGCGCGGTGGCGATCCGCGCCTCGGGCACCAGGTCCTTCAGCCGGGCGGCGGCCTTGTCGATCGACTCCACCCGGTTGTGGATGTAGAACACCTGGCCCTCGCGCAGGAGTTCACGCCGGATCGCGGCCGAGATCTGCTTCTCGTCGTAGGGCCCGACGAAGGTCAGCACCGGGTGCCGCTCCTCCGGCGGGGTGGTGATGGTGGACATCTCGCGGATGCCGGTGACCGCCATCTCCAGGGTGCGCGGGATCGGCGTCGCGGACATGGTGAGCACGTCCACGTTGGCGCGCAGCTTCTTCAGCTGCTCCTTGTGCTCGACGCCGAACCGCTGCTCCTCGTCGACGATGACCAGGCCGAGGTCCTTGAACCTGGTCTCGGAGGAGAACAGCCGGTGAGTGCCGATGACGACGTCCACCGAGCCTTCGAACAGCCCCTCCAGGACGGCCTTGGCCTCGCTGTCGGTCTGGAACCGGGACAGCGCCTTCACCACGACGGGGAAGTTGGCGTACCGCTCGGCGAAGGTGGAGAAGTGCTGCTGCACCAGCAGCGTGGTCGGCACCAGCACCGCCACCTGCTTGCCGTCCTGCACCGCCTTGAACGCGGCCCGGACGGCGATCTCGGTCTTGCCGTAGCCGACGTCGCCGCAGATCAGCCGGTCCATCGGGACGGACTTCTCCATGTCGGACTTGACCTCGGCGATGGTGGTCAGCTGGTCCGGGGTCTCCGCGTACGGGAAGGCGTCCTCCAGCTCGCGCTGCCACGGGGTGTCCGGCCCGAAGGTGTGGCCGGGGGCGGCCATCCGCGCCGAGTACAGCTTGATCAGGTCGGCGGCGATCTCCCTGACCGCCTTCTTGGCCCGCTGCTTGGTCTTCGCCCAGTCCGCGCCGCCGAGCCGGTGCAGCGTCGGGGCCTCGCCGCCGACGTACTTGGTGACCTGGTCGAGCTGGTCGGTCGGCACGAACAGCCGGTCGCCGGGGTGGCCCCGCTTGGCCGGGGCGTACTCCAGCACCAGGTACTCGCGGGTGGCGCCCTGGACGGTGCGCTGCACCATCTCCACGTACTTGCCGACGCCGTGCGCCTCGTGGACGACGTAGTCGCCGGCGGCGAGCGCGAGCGGGTCGATGGCGTTGCGGCGGCGCGAGGGCATCCGGCGCATGTCCTTGGTGGAGGACTTCTGGCCGGACAGGTCGGTCTCGGTGATGACCGTGAGCTTCAGGGCCTCGTCGACGAAGCCGTGCTCGATGGAGCCGCAGGAGACGTGGACGACGTCCCGGGTGGGCGCCTCGGCGAGGTCGGCGACCAGGCGGGCCGGGATGCCCTCGTTGCCGAGGACCTCGGCGAGCCGGGAGGCCGGGCCGTGCCCCTCGGTCACCATGACGACCCGCCAGTCGGAGGCCAGCCGCTCCTTGGCGTCGGCGATCGCCCGGGCGGTGTCGCCCCGGTAGGCCTCGACGGCGTGCATGCCGAGGGTCAGCGTGTTGGCGTCGAACTCCAGCAGTCCGTCGACGGCGGACTCGCTGGTCGCGAACGGGCTGACGGACCACCAGGGCAGCCCGATCTCGGCGGCGTGCTCGCGCACCTCGGCGAGCGAGCGCAGCGAGGCGGCGGAGACGTCGATGGTCTCCAGGTCGATCGGCCGGTCCCCGCCCGCGGCGGCCGCGACCCAGGAGGCGTGCAGGAACTCCTGGCTGGTCGCCACCAGGTCGGCGGCCCGGGTGCGGACCCGCTCGGGGTCGCAGACCACGGTGACGGAGCCGAGCGGCAGCACGTCGACCAGCAGTTCCATGTCGTCCACCAGCACCGGTGCCAGCGACTCCATGCCCTCGACGGCGATGCCCTCGGCGATCTTGTCGAGAATCTCGGCCAGCCCGGGGTGCTCGACGGACAGCTCGGCGGCCCGCGCCCGCACCTCCTCGGTGAGCAGCAGCTCGCGACAGGGCGGCGCCCACAGACCGTGTTCGGCGATCTCCAGCGAGCGCTGGTCGGCGACCTTGAAGTAGCGGATCTCCTCGACCTCGTCGCCCCAGAACTCCACCCGCAGCGGGTGCTCCTCGGTCGGCGGGAAGACGTCGAGGATGCCGCCGCGGACGGCGAACTCGCCGCGCTTCTCGACCAGTTCGACGCGCGCGTAGGCGGCCGCGGCGAGCCGGCGGGCCACCTCCTCCAGGTCGTGCGACTCGCTCCGCCGGACCGCCACCGGCTCCAGCTCGGCCAGCCCCTTGACCTGCGGCTGGAGCACCGAGCGGACCGGGGCGACGATCACCTGCACCGGACCGGCCGCCGGGTCGTCGGCCCGCGGGTGCGCGATCCGGCGCAGCACGGCGAGCCGGCGGCCGACGGTGTCCGAGCGGGGCGACAGCCGCTCGTGCGGGAGGGTCTCCCAGGCCGGGTACTCGGCGACGGTGTCGGCGGGCAGCAGCGAGCGCAGCGAGGCGGCGAGGTCCTCGGCCTCCCGGCCGGTCGCGGTGACGGCGAGCACCGGACGGCCCCGGTCCCCGGCGGCCTCCCCGGCGAGCGCCCGGGCCAGCGCGGCGATGGCGAACGGCCGGGCGGCCGGCGGTCCGACCAGGTCCAGGTGGCGGCGTCCTCCGGCCGCGGCTCCGGTGGCGGTGGCCGCCTCGATCGCCTCGGCGAGCGCCGAGTCCCGCGCGACGACATCGAGCAGTCCGGTCAGGCTCATCTGGGGTCTCTTCTTCGTCCCGTGGCTGGTGCTGTCCCGGGGCGTCGAAGGCCCGCCGGGGCAACGCGAACGGCCCGGCGCGCCGAGCGGCCGGGGGTCTCCAGCCTACGCCGCGCCACGGACACGCACGCGGCGTACCGCGTCGGCGGGGCCGGGCGGGGACGAACCTCCGTCGTCGGGCGCCCCGCCGGCGGGGACACGGCCGGGGACGAACCACTGGACGGAACACCGGACCGACCGGTGGACGAACCAGCCGGACGACGCGCCGATCCGGGCACGGCCATCCGCCACGAACTGGACATACTCCTGTCACTGGCCGTCCATGGAGATCGCGCACCATGGTGAACGTGCCCGCCGCACCCAACCGTGGGGGATGGCTGTGGCGGCACTGTCGCACCCCCGATGGGGGTCGGAGGTGCGAGGCCGGGCGACCCTGGGTGGGGGCGCCCGCCCAAGCGCCGGGAACCGTGGCGCCCTTTCCTGGAGGGCGCCACGGGTCTCGGCCTACTTCGTTTCCCGCCCTCGTTCCCTGCCTTCGGTCCCCGTCTTCGCGCCCTGCCTTCGCGCCCTGCCTTCGTCACCCGCGCGCTCCCGGCCGCTCCGCCGGACGTCCGCACCCGTCCGGCTCCTGCGCCCCGCGAGGCCCGCGCGCCCTTCCGGCGGGGGCTGCTACCAGCGGGACAGGTTGATGTCGTACATCATCACCTCGCGCCCCTGGCCGGCGTTGAAGTCGTAGCGGTCCCAGGCGAAGACGGTCCAGGAGCCCAGACCTCCGCCCAGATAGGTGACGACCTTGTTGTTGCCGGCGTCGATCCGGTCGACGTTGTAGACGCGCACGGCCATCCAGCCGTCGTTCGCGAAGCAGAGCTGCCCGCTGTAGCCGTAGTTGTACACCTTCGCGAAATCGTCCCGGTTTCCGCAGCCGACCCGGTCCACGGCATGGGCCAGGGACACCGGGAGCAGGGTCGCGGCGACCGCCGCGAGAAGAACCGGGGCGCCCAGTCGACGGGCCTTCGCATTTCTGTTCCGAAGGTTGGTCCGAGGATTCGTGCGGCGAATCATGTAACCCCTCCAACAGTGGCGGTTGCGACTCCAGAGATTCGCACGAGCGGGCAGCGCCGGACAGCTGTTTTCCGGCCAAGCCGAACCCCGGAGGCGGCCCCGGGAACGAATCCGGAACGTATGGAGACGGCATGCGCTAGGGTCCGAACACCCTTGCCCTGATTGAGGATCGGAGCAGACGATTGCCATCTCCAGCCCGATTCGGACGATTCCCCGCCTTTGCCCTCACGGCTGTTCTTTCGGTGCTGTCCACGGCGTGTTCGGGCAACTCCGGCACGATTTCCGTCGAATCCGGTCAGGCCCCGCCGGAGATCGGTACGCCGACCGCTCCGGAATCCGGTCGGGGCGGAATGACCGGACTCCCCCTCTCCGCTTATCGGGCCGACGACCGGAGTTCCGTCAAGGAGATTCAGGCGCGGAATGTGCTGGTCGTCTCGTGCATGCGCCGGGCCGGATTCGCCGCGTTCGACGGGGACGGGCTGCAGTCCGCGCAGCTCCCGGACAACGCGACCGCGCTGCCGGCCGGCCCCTGGGGGTACCTCGGGCCGGAGGCCGCCGCCTCGCTGGGCTTCCACCCGCCGAAACGGCCGCTCCCCCGGCCGGCCACCGCCCCGGCGGGCTCCGGCGAGGTGTACGACACCGCCCGGGTGGACTGCGACCGGCAGGCGACGGAGCAACTCGGCTCGCCCCCCGCGGCGGGCGGCGACCTGGTCGACCGGCTCTTCGACGAGTCGATGACGGCCACCGCCGGGGACGCCCGGGTGATGGCGGCCACCCGGCAGTGGAGCGGCTGCATGACGGCCGCCGGGTTCGCGGCCACCGCGCCGCAGGAGCTGCCGCGGAGGTACCAGGCCGCCCCGGAGACCACCCCGGCCGAGCTGGCCGCCGCCCGCGCCGACGCGGACTGCACCGCGCGGAGCAACCTGGCGGGCGTCTGGTTCGCCGTGCTGGCCGGCTACCAGCGCCGACTGATCGACCGCAACGCGGAGGCCCTGACCGCCCAGCGGGAGGCGGTCAGGGCCCAGGACGCGAAGCTCACCCGGCTGCTCGCGGGCGAGGCGGCCGGGTAGGGCCGCCGCGCGCGGGTCGAGCGGGTCGAGCCGGCCAGCAGGTCGAGCGGGTCAGCCGCTCAGCGGTTCGAGCCGGTCAGCGGCGGCGGTAGCTCACGGTGTTGGGGGTCGCGTAGCCGGCGCCGTCGTCCACGATGATGATCTTGGGAACGATTCGGGTCTCGTCCTCCGGCTCCGTCCCGGCACCGGCGCCCCCCGCGTCCCCGGTGTCCCCCGCGTCCCCGGTGTCCCCCGCGCCCCCGGCGGCCCCGGCGGGGACCGCCTCCACCGGCGGCGAGGCGGGCTTCGGCGGGACGGCGGCCGGCCGCACCGGGCCGGTCGCGACGGCCTCGGCGGCGGCCCTGGCGGCGCCGCCCCCGACCACCGGCGTCCGCGGCACCACAGCGTCCTCCTGCGGCCCGTCGGGAGCCTGCGCACCGTCCGGGGCCCCGGACGCGTCCCGCACCGGCGCCGTGACCCGCGCCGAGGCCTTCCGAAGGCTCGCCACCGGGATCTCTCCGGTGTCCGCCTCCGAGTCGACCGGCACCACGTCGGCGACGGCATCGGTGACCGCGTCGGCGACAGCCTCCGCCGGAACCGGAACCGGCGTCGGCGTCGCGACCGGGGCCGGCGTCGCGCCCGAGGCGGAGACCGAGGCCGAGAGGGCCGCCGCGGCCGCGGGGTCGATCTGGCCGACCGCCGCCCCGGTGAGCGAGGCCAGGGTGGCCTTGATGTGGTCCAGGTGCTGCTGCACCGTCTCCAGCCGGGTGTCGAACTCGCGCTGCTCGCGCTCGCTCGCCGCGTTGACCTTCTCGGCCTCCCGGCGGGCCTGCTCGATCAGCTGGTCCGCCTTGGCCTGGGCGTCCGTCTCCAGCTGCTTGATCCGGTTCAGCACGGTCTCCCGGTGCTGCTCGGCCTCCTTGACCCGGCGCTCGGCGGTCGCGGAGACCTCGGTGTCCTCGGCGTCGGCCTTGGCCTGGGCCTCGGCGAAGGTCTCGTCGGCCTTGCGGCGCCGGGTGGCCAGCTCGGCCTCGCCCTGCTCGCTGGTCTCGGCGGCGGCGACCCGCACCTTGGCGGCGTAGGCGGTGGCGGCGTCGCGGGCGGCGCGGCTCTCCCGGTCGGCCTCGGCCCGGAGGCCCTCGGCCTCGGCCCGGGTGCGCTCGTCGGTGCGGCGGGCCGCCGCGTCGGCCTCGGTACGGGTGGTGGTGCCGTACTCCTTGGCCTCCCGGTCGAGCGTCTGCCCGGCTTCGTAGACCTCGTCCCGCAGGTCTTCGGCGAAGCGCTCGGCCTTGTCCCGGACCGCGCGCGCCTCGTTCCCGGCCATCACGGCCAGTCCGGAGGCCTGCTCGCTGAGGACCTGGTAGTCGGGTTCCGGTGCCTCCTCGGCGGCCCGGCGGATGTCGGCCAGCCGGGCTTCCATCTGCCGGATCCCGGCACCCAGGACACTCAACCGTTCCCACGCCTCGTCGCGCTGCACGGTGAGCGCGTCGAGTGCGCGCTCGACCTGCTCGGGCGCGTAACCACGCCGGGCCTGGGTGAAGCCGTACTGGGGGACGGCATCGCTCATGGGCTCTTCCCCTCGTTTCGCGGGCTGCGGAGCCCATGATCGGACGGAACGGTCGGATCCGGAACCGGTTCGGAGACCGGGGCCGGATTCAGTCGTCCTGCGGACCTGAATACGTCGAGGACCGGACGAATAGACCCATCCTCTTGACCTATTTTGCGCAGATCCGGGCGAAACCCCAACGAGGCACAGCCACCACGGCATGCCGGAGGGGCCGTCCCGGACACCGGAACGACCCCTCCCCACCTGCGAGGATCCGCGACGGTCCGCTACAGCAGACCGTCCCAGAACTGCTCCAGCAGCACGGCCCACCAGGTGTCCGCGTTCTGCAGGGCCGCCGGGTCGATCACGGCGAGCTGGGCCTGGAAGTCGGTCGTCCAGCGACCGGCCTGGTCCGGCGTCAGCCCGTACCGGAGCCGCCACATCCGGCCCAGCAGGGCCAGCGCGCGGACGAACTCCGGTACACCGGTGTTGACGAACCGGGGCGGCTGCCCGGTTCCGTCGATGTCCACGGCGACCACGTTCGCCGTGCCGTACTGGACGCACAGCTGGCGCCCGTAGTCGTTGCCGAGGACCAGGTAGCCGCCGAAGTCCGGACCGCCCGGCAGGCCGCGCTCGGCGGCCAGCTCGGCGAGCGTCGGGATCGGCCGGCCCTCCTGCCCCTGCCCCCAGAAGAACGGCCCGAAGTCGCGCGGCAGCCCGGCCCACATCAGGCTCTGGGACACCGGCTCGGGCACGCCCTGGCGGGAGACGGCGCGCTGCTCGTAGCGGAACAGGTTCTGCCCGAACGCAGCGCCGATCTCCTGGGCGAGCTGCTGCGGCGGGAGCGGGGGCAGCGCCTGGACCGTCCCGGGCGCGGGCAGCGGCACCCGGAGCGGGCGGACCCGCTGGGCGCCGGAGGCCAGCTGGTGCAGCTCGTCCAGGTGGTCGAGCAGCTCGGCCATCCCGGCCTGCCGGGACGCGTGGTCGCGGCCGTACGGGGCGGTGTGGGTGAGCCGGACGTTCGGCCAGGACGCGGCGATCATGCGGTTGCAGTAGCCGCCCGGCAGGTCGCAGGACTCCAGCTCGGTGTACAGCTCCAGCACCTGCTCCGGCGGCACGTTGAGCCGCCGCAGGTCCTGGAGGATCTTCCACTCCGGGTGCGGGGTGCCGGGCTCGCTGCGGTGCAGCAGCTTCTGCTCCGAGCCGTCCGGGCCCCGGTAGCTGAGCGCGGCGAAGTAGCCGGGGCCGACCACCGGCACCCCCGGGGGCACCGCCGCGGGCTGCGGCGGACCGGTCACCGCCGCCGGGGGCACGACCCCGGCGCCGCCCGCGTTCGGGTAGCCGTACCCGGCGGCGGGCGCGGCGGGCGCGCCCGGGGCACCGGGCGGCGGCGGGACGGCGGGGCCGCCGGACGGCGGGGTGCCCGGGTCCGCCGGGGCGGCCGGGGCCGCCAGCAGCGCCGGATCGATCGCGCTCGCCAGCTGGGTCGCCTCGTACGCCACCCCGGAGGAGGGCGCGCCACCGGCCGGAGCGCCCTGGGGGGCCGGGGCGTCACCGCCGCGCAGGCCCGCCGGGGGCGGGGGCGGCGGGGTCGAACCGGCCGTCCGGCCACCGGGGGCGCCGGGAGCACCGGCCGGCGTGCCGGAGCCCGGGGTGGGCTTCAGCCCGGCGGGCGGAGGCGGCGGCGGGGCCGAGGCCTGCGCACGGCCCATCCCGCCGGGGGCGGCACCAGGGGCGGCAGCGGGGGCACCGGCGGGGCCGCCGCGCAGCGCGCCCGGCGGGGGCGGCGGCGGGGCCGAGGCCGGGGCACGGCCGAGCCCGCCCTGCGGCGTCCCGCCCACGGGCTGGACGGCCGCCGGGGCACCCGGCAGGCCGTCGAGGCCGGGCGGGCCACCGGGCGGGGCCAGCATGGTCGCCGCATGGTCCACCGGAGCACCGGGCGCCACCGGCGGAGCAGCGAACGGCGCCACCGGGGCACCCGGCAGTCCGTCGAGGCCGGGCAGGCCACCGGGCGGGGCCAGCATGGTCGCCGCATGGTCCACCGGAGCACCGGGCGCCACCGGCGGAGCAGCGAACGGCGCCACCGGGGCACCCGGC